>NZ_JBAPTY010000322.1:0-1957 GCF_049282395.1 Halobacillus sp.
CCTAGTTGAGGCATTTCCACATTGCTATGAAGTGTCATGGTTTTCATAAAAAAACTCCCTTTCTTATTAAAGGTTTACAGAGGCAGTGTAGCACAGATGGATTTCCAAATGCTTCTATTCTGCTTACACCTTATAAGAAAGAGAGGCTTCTTAATATTCATTATAGGCGGTTTGATAAACTTCTACAGATCTTTCATGACCGCAGGTTAGTTGGTAGGCGAGCGTACCATTCTGCTCTTCCTTATCAATATTCTGACATGTCTTTGTGGTTATTTGGCCATTCCCGAGCTTATCTCTACGATTATCGTGTTTATAATTTATATCTTCCCCATTAAAAGAAAGATCAATAAAAATGGGATCTCCTTCTGTCGTACGTCTCACAATGTGTACCTCATCCACGATCCCCTGCTGAACATTTTTTATAAAGGTATCCAGCTCCTCAATAATCTCAACTTGTTTTTCTACAGCCTTACCCTCAGGTACTTCTTTGTTTGTACCAGCAGAATCCTCCGTGCCTTTTTCTTCTTTACTATCAGAATCCTGGTCTTCCTGCTCCATCGTGCTATTTTCCTGTTCCTTCTTGGATTGATCAGTTTCCTCTTCGGTGCTCTCACCACAGCCGGTTAGCAATAAAGCAAGCAATAAAATCTTCCATATTTTCATGCTTGATCACCTCTACTTCATTAGACGAATCAAATGAATTTACGTTACAACCTGCTGCGGGAAGCTCAGCTTTTTAGTAAGGTAATCTGCCAACTGGATCCAGTTCCAATATTATAAGCATTCGCAAACGAACCCTGGTTAATGGCTACACCTAAGTTATCAAGTGAATTAACGTACACTAAAGGCTCACCCTTGTGAGTATCAGCAAAAGAACGACCAAAAGTCATCGAGTTACGGTAAGCTTCTCGGCCATCGTGAGTTATCGTTACTTCCAGTGTGTCTCCATAACCAACCCCAATTTGTTTGAAGAAATCACGGGGGATGTTGGTCCACAGGTTTCCAAAACGTATGTCCAGTATGTCGATGCTCCCCGCTGCATGATCTCTTCCTATACTTGGTTCCTGAATAGGTAGTTCCTCCAGTGATTTTAACGATACTTCAGGACCTACTTCTTCAAACAAAATGACTCCAGAGGCAAGTCGTGCTCCTGTATAGGCATAAATATCTCTTCCATGAAACGTATAGGACTCCCCTGACCTCGGAAGCCGATTAATAGTTTCATCGATTTCACGCGCCTGTACAATACCTTCTGTACGCTTAATGTGAGTCAGTGTTCCGTTATCAGGAGTAATCACAAAGTGGCCTGCTCCGGTTTTTACTCCGAGACTCCTTCTCGTCGAACCTACACCGGGATCCACCACTGAAACAAAGACCGTACCTTCCTTCCAGTATGCAATTGTCTGCCACAATCTATAGGAAGCTTCCCATATATTGAAAGGAGGGATGTCATGCGTTAAGTCAAAGATTGATAACCCCTCAGATACGGAATAGGCCACCCCGTGCATGGCGCTGACTGCCCCGTCACTTCTGCCAAAATCGGATTGTAGAACTAACGCTTGATTCATCGAATCCCGCCTCTTTTTTTAGTTATAAATTATTGATAGTTTATCCAAATCCTTCAGCAAAATCAACAAGTTTATCGTTTCTGAAGACTTTCAAAAATAAGTTCTTTATTAAATTTATAAGACGATTATCCAGCGCAACTAGACGTAACAACCTAAATCATCAGCTTTTTTAAGCCTTCACAGTGACTCTTGAAGATAAGCTCCCGTTTGTTGAAGACTCCGTTTCGAGATAACTTGGGTCCTTTACGTTAAATGGAGGAGGGCTGGTGGGGAAATAACTCGTCTTGTTCCATCACCCAGACACTCGAGACATAAGCCGTTCATCAACGGACGGCAAGACCACCGTCCTTTTGATGCTCGGCTTATGCTGTTCGTGTCTATCGGGGTGA
>NZ_JBAPTY010000323.1:0-3619 GCF_049282395.1 Halobacillus sp.
TTATCCGAAGAGATAGTATTCAATACTATAGAAGGTTGCTTAAATAAGGTGTAACCTAAGATTATTGTTTTATATTATACGTACCCCAACAGCCTTCTAAGGTGTGGATCGCAGGTTAGAATCCTGCCTGGTATGCTATCTAACAAAACCCTGAACCTCTTATGCCAATGGGTTCAGGGTTTTTGATGTGAATAGATTAGCCAATGACTGGATTTTAAAATTAGTAACCGTATTTCAAAGTACGATTCCGTGACAATTGCATAACATAATTTTATAAACTGTGAAGGGATGAAGAAAAATGTACTATGTTCCTTATAAGTATCTTTATCAGAACCCATATTATGTGATGAATCCCCCAATGAACACGAACTACGGGTCGTTTCCTAATCAGGTAGAGCATGTAAACCGAACTGGTTCTATGCGTCCTTATAACACCGGTGGGAATATTGTGTTAACAGATTATGGACCAAACCCATTTGTCGTTAATATTAATGAAACAACTAAGCAAAACAATACTTATCGTACTGCTTTATGGACAGGATCACATTTACAAGTTACTTTAATGAGTATCAATGTAGGTGAGAATATCGGATTGGAAGTGCATCCTGATGTTGATCAGTTCTTACGTATTGAACAAGGCCAAGGAATTGTTCAAATGGGCAAGAGTAAAGATGATTTAAATTTTGAAAGAAATGTACAGGATGATTCCGCAATAATGATACCTGCTGGAACATGGCATAATGTAACCAATACAGGCAATATTCCACTTAAACTTTACTCGATATATGCACCTCCTAACCATCCATTTGGGACTATTCATGTGACCAAAGCAGATGCGATGACTGCGGAAGGAGGCAACAGCAATAGTGATGGAAATAACCTTGTTTTTGGCAGGACACCGGATGAGTGGGTACAATACACGGAATATCTAGTAAATGAAGGATTAGAAGATGTTAAAAGAGGAATAAATGCTTTACACATCCTTCAAGAATTTATTCTAATGGGAGTCCTTGTAGGAAAAGGGTATTCTCCTGAAAGAGCATATGAAACAGTAGAAGAATGGGAACGTACAGGACAATCAAAGCTCCTTCAGCAAAGCAAAAATATGTAAAAAGAGGTTAAGAACCATATAGTGCCAATATAATAATCAAAGACTCGGTCCCTGCCTTGGCGTTATGATCCGTATCCAGAGCGGGTTGTAGCGTCTTTTTTGTTGTATTTGTGGACCAATTATAAATTTATATTCGAACAATCTACCTATAATTACATTCTAAGGTTAGTAAGAAAGAGTGGAAAAAAAAGAAATAAAGTAGTTTATTGAAGGAATATGGAAAGATTTATAGAATTGTTTTGCTATTAAGTAATTAATTCTTTTGAGATAAGGAGGTCATGAAGCGGTAATAATGTCAACGTTTCGTAGCTCATGTATTTCAGGTTTTAATAAAATTATGGATGACAGAACAGTCGAGTAAAGGAAGGTTTATCTCATTCTTAACGTGTACAAGAATGGAAGTTAAGCAACCGTTTACCTTTAGACTGTTCTTTTTTTATCTTTACCAAGCTAAACCTTTTCTTAATGTCCACTGCTTTAGCTCAGGTTCATAAGGAGGCATGGTGACGTTCCATGGATAAAATAAATTCGCAATATTTAAGCATGGGAGACCAGGATCGTAAAGTTATTTACCTGAAGAAATACCTGAAAAAGTTCGGTTACTATCATTCTTGTCCTTGTCTTGAAGAAGCATTCTGCAAACATCTCGATAAATCGGTGAAGGATTACCAGTTGTATTTTGGATTGTCTATCACCGGAAACTTAGATGAACCTACTATTACTCAGATGCAAAAGCCGAGGTGTGGACTGCCTGATTTGTTACCTGGGGAAGATGTTCGTGAGAAAGTAAACGATTATAGCCTAAGTGGTGGTAGATGGGAAAATACGAACATCAGGTATTTTTTTCAGAATGGAACGAGCGATATTTCTGGGACAACAGAATGGGACATTATGCGGCAAGCAATGGATCGTTGGGCTGATGTTACGCCTTTAACATTTACACAAGTGACGACGGAAGCGGATGCTGATATTCGATTTTTATGGGCGACAGGAAGTCATGGAGATGACGATCCATTTGATGGCTTTGGAAATGTACTTGCTCACGCTTTCTATCCACCCCCTGTAAACTCACGTCCTACTGCTGGTGATGTTCACTTTGATAACGATGAAAAATGGGATACAGAAGACGGTGGATTTTGGTGGTGGAGGCGACGTGATCTTCTTACTGTGGCGATTCATGAAGTCGGTCACGCTCTTGGTCTGGCTCATTCCACTATAGGTAACGCGATTATGTGGCCTACTTATGAAGGGGAGAGGAGAACTTTACATTCAGATGACATTGAAGGGATACAGGCGCTTTATGGTTCTCCAGTCAGGCCCGCCGGTTCAAGGTTCGCAGAAGCAAGCATGTGGGCATTAAAGAACACAGGAGGATACGGAACCATTTCAATTGATTTAGGACGCCCTCGGCGATTTGTCGCATGGGGAACCATCACCATGATGGATTCCCTATCCGATTTAGATAGAGATAACGCTGTCGTTGCAGAGGTGTTTCAAGTTGATGGGATAGAAACATGGAAAGCTGTATCTGGCGGTGATCACTGGGGTGCTGCTGGTAATTCCTCTAATGTACACCAAGGAGCGTATGTTGGTTTTGGACAAACCATTACTTTTCGGATTCGTTCCATGCACCCTAATGATATGGAAGCTTACGGTGTGGGGTCAGTTATGGTACTTGATGAATGATAGACAAACCTGGAAAGGAAAATGCCGATGTTAGTTTACATGATCTATGATAAAAGCAATGGAGAAATCGTACACATGCATCGTAATGTAGATATTAATGGAAGAAGTTACACGTGTACAGAAGAAGAAATTCAACGTATGATACCTCCTCATATTGATCAAAAATCTGTCGGCTTTATTTCAGCTGAACTTGAACAACCTCCTTCAGGAAGAAAAGTGAAAATGAGTGTAGATATTACGAAAAATACGCTTATTAAGACATTCATCGATAAAGATGCACCTATTGAAAAGAATGAATAATAGTCAGGAGGTGGAATATGGATGCATATGAAATTAGTATGTGGGGATTGAAAAATCATGGGGGCAGCAACACCGTGACGATTGATCTCGGACGGAACAGAAGCTTCCTTGCCTGGGCCTCCGTAACAATGATTGATTCACTTAATGATTTTGATGCGGACAATGCTGTTGTTGCAGAAGTGTTTCAAGTTGATGGAGTCGAAACATGGAAAGCAGTATATGGAGGGGAACACTGGGGTTCCGCCGGAGATTCTTCCAATGTTCACCAGGGAGCTTACGTAGGATACGGCCGCAGAATCACCTTTCGGATCAGGTCGGTTCATTCAAGTGATTTAGATTCATATGGCATGGGGGTAGTAGTGGCTCAATAAATTTAAAATAAGTATCTTGGAATGACTAGCGGACTGAATAAATATGACGGTAAGTCATATTTATTCAGTTTTGCACCTGTGAGCCAATTCAATTGTAACCAGGTACAGAATTAAAACATTTGGTGTACATAAATTAAGAATACAATTAGGA
>NZ_JBAPTY010000324.1:0-2323 GCF_049282395.1 Halobacillus sp.
CGTCTGTTCCTTTAACTTTTCCATAAGAGCGTCGGGTTCCATTTCCCCGAGAATGCCCATATTGGTCGAATTCGGGTGTCCATAGTAAGCAACCAGTCGGTGATCCTTTAACGGTCCATCCGTTTGATCTTCGGCTCCTTTGACAAGGGTCTGCCCCACTGGAATCATCCGTTCGCGCTCCCCTCCATGAGCTTCCACTTTCGGCATCTTCGCCAGTTGTTCTTCTGACATACTTTCTTTCAGCGGCTTGGCATCTTCAGCCGGCTCGATCGGCTGATAGGGCTGCGGCGGCTTCGTTTCTTCTTTTTTCTTCTCTTCTGAAGAGGCTTCCTCTTTTTTCTGCTTATCTGAGGAATCTTTCTCAGATGAAGGTTCTTCTTTTTCATTCTGATCGGCGCTTGTCGAAGAGCTCTCTGTACAAGCGATCAGGAAAAAGATCAGGAGGATGGCAGAGAAAAGCAGGCTTACTTTCTTCACGGTACTCACTTCCTTGTATAAAATTTCTCAGGATCTACAACTCTATGTATCTTCTACAGCTTACATTAGAAACATATTCCACATATTAACATAATAAGAGGATTTATGAGTTTATTTCACATAATTGAAATAAACGTAATACTTACTACTTTTTACCACAACTTCGTGAACACAAGCATCAAGCCGTTATCCTGTCCAAAAAATGAAGGCCAAAAAATCCTTCAATGCTCATGCCCCTCTAGTTTCACTCTTTTCCAATAGTGGAAAATATAGACTGATTTCTTTTTTTAACAATAGGAGGGGTAGCATGAAGTTAAAAGGTAAAGTTGCTGTTGTTACAGGCGGTTCTAGCGGGATAGGCGAAGCAGCGGTGAAGGATTTCTGCGAGCAGGGCGCAAAAGTGGTGATTGCCGATTTGAATGAACAGGGAAGTGAATTGTCCAGTCAGTTAAATGACCAGGGATATGAAACCGTGTTCCAAAAAACGGATGTCACGTCTGAGGAAGATATTAAGAACATGGTTCAGACGGCCGTGGACACATTCGGTTCGCTTGATATTTTATTTGCGAATGCCGGCATTGGCGACGCTACACCTGCTCACGAGCTTTCCTATGAAGAATGGAAGAAACTGATGGATGTAAACATGAACGGCGTGTTTCTATCCAACAAATACGCCATCACGCAAATGCTTGAACAGGAAAACGGCGGAGCAATCGTCAACAACGCTTCGATTCTGGGGCACGTTGGCCAGAATTCGGTAACCTCCTATGCGGCAGCCAAAGGCGGGGTCGTCAATCTTACCCGCACATTAGGGGTTACTTATGCAAAAAACAACATACGCGTTAACGCGGTATGTCCCGGCTACGTTGAAACGGCGATCTTAGAAAATGCAGATGAAGAGATGCGCCAGGGTCTTGCGGGAGCTCACCCGATAGGACGACTCGGCCGTCCAGAGGAAATTGCGAAAGCGGTCAGTTTCCTTGCGAGTGATGACGCATCCTTTATGGTTGGTGCCAATATGCTGGTGGATGGCGGCTATACGGCACAGTAAGTTTTATTATCCACTGGCTATATCTTAATTGCTACAGAATAAAAAAACGGAGGAGCTGCATGTAAAATGCAGCTCCTCCGTCTATCTAAAACACTCTAACCTATATTAGAACGCTCATTCTTCACTTCAGGCTCTTCCTGAGTCGTGGATCTCATCTTTTCCAGCACTTCCCTGGTAGATTCACTAATTTCCGCCTCAAAATAAGGTTCATAAGCCTCAAGCGGTGCTCTTTTCGTAAAGTAAACGGCGAGTAACACCCCAATTAGTGATGCCGTTACAGCGATGACAAATGGCAATCCATATCCCATTGCCTTCGCTGCCACATATACAACGGCCCCGATGATGATCCCCGCATAGGCGCCTGCCCGGTTCATTCTCTTCCAGTACAGCCCTAAGAACACAACGAGGAAAAACGCGGCACCAAATCCGCCGTACACATAGACAAAGCCCATAGCCAGGAACCATGGCGGATTAATAGCTAGAAGAACGGCTGCAGTTGCAATTCCAAATATACTTAAGCGGAGCCAGTTCTTAAACTTCTTCTCACTGATTCGTTTTGGAGCGATGTTCAAGTACACATCATAGTAGAGAGAAGTGGCGCAGTGGAGCAGCATCGAATTCGCCGTGGAAATAGCGGCTGCACAAATAGCTACCAGCGTGATGCCTCCGATAATAGGCGGCGTGTACTGCTGGATGACTAAAGGAATGATGTAGTCCGTCGTTTTATCTACAGGTATGCTCGGTACAAGTACTTTTGCCCCGAGTCCAATAACGATCAGGGGCGTCATGATGAAA
>NZ_JBAPTY010000325.1:0-5495 GCF_049282395.1 Halobacillus sp.
GTACAGCATGAATAAGCCAGCGTCTCATCTTCTCATCTTTCAAGTAATAGCTTGCTGGAATTGGCACAGCGTCTGTTGACCCGTTGCCGAGGCTTCAAAGGACCAGTCCCTCCACCTCTCTAGATAAGAAAACGATGATTGAATTTTTTTGAAATGTGATTGATTAAAATCTTATGCCCCTTTTCATTATATGTCAATGCTTAATTTAAATATTCTGTATTTTAAAAAATCGTTCTTGACAGGACATACCTTCCCCCTTTAGATTGAATAGTATCTTAATTTTAAAATTAAATAATCCTTATAAAGAGTCGGGGAAGGAATCTGGTCCGTTGATCCCGCAGCAACCTCTCCTTGTTGGAGAAGGTGCTCATTCCAGCAGACATTGTCTGAGAGATAAGGTTAAGCTATATAGCTTTTCACCTCTTTCCTCAGGGAAGAGGTTTTTTCTTAGCCTTTTTCCAAATGCTCTGTTAAGCGTTGTTATTTTTTTAAAGTGACTTATTCCATCTCAGGGCCATATACTATAAGACTCAATTCCATGCTGCTCATTAGAAATAGGGTCGTTGGGGAAGGACTCGCTTTCCTGAGGGGAACCGACAAGCCTCCTCAGTCTTCGACTTCCGGGGTCTCATCAGGCACCTTCTCCTACGGGAGTCTCCCCTTCCCCAACGACCCTTACGATAAGTGGAGCTTGGAATATCCTAATGAAAATTTTGGCCAGGACTTAAAAGATCCAGTAAGCTCAGCACAAAGAATGTTCGACTAAGTTCTTCACATCGTGTAAAACGACCCTGCGTCGTGCAGGGCCATGAAAAGCGACCGTTACCCCAACCATATCTCGTATCTGAGTCTTACACCTTCAGTAGCTTGATTCTAAATCAACTGCTAGAGACTGGTAAACCTAGGCAGGAATACATAACAGCTAGATTTTTTTAAACATAAAACCCAGTAAATCAATCAGAATAATAAATTATAGAAACAGGAGTGATGTAACTTGAGAAGATTACTTATTTTTTCGTTCGTCGGTTTTTTTGCCCAGCTGATCGACGGTGCCCTGGGGATGGCTTTTGGACTCAGCTCTTCCTCCCTTTTGCTCGCTTACGGGGTGGCTCCCGCCATTGCCTCCTCGTCCATCCATATGTCTGAAATCGCCACAACCGCTGTTTCAGGATTTTCCCATTATAAGTTCGGGAATCTGGACAAAAAATTAGCCCTGACCTTAATCGTTCCGGGAGCGATCAGCGCCTTTTTGGGAGCTGCTTTTCTAAGCAGTCTGCCTGGAGATATGATTAAGCCTTTCATCTCTTCTTTCTTACTTTTGCTCGGGGTTTATATCATCGCTCGCTTTCTTTTCCTGCGCCCGTCAAATGAGAACGGGAAGAGAATGCCGCTTAAAAAGCGTTTTCTATATCCACTTGGCTTCCTGGCAGGATTCTTAGATTCCATCGGCGGTGGTGGATGGGGACCTATTAACACCCCCGTTCTCCTTTCACAAAAAGGAGCAACACCGAGAAAAGTTATCGGTACAGTGGATACGACTGAGTTTGCTGTGACTACTTCTGCAACCCTTGGCTTTCTCCTGTTCTTAGGAATCGAACAGTTCAACTGGCTGTGGGTAGCGGCTTTTGTGATTGGAGGAGTCCTCGCAGCTCCGCTTGCTGCCTGGCTGGTCCGGATCATCCCGGCCGTGATTTTAGGCGTACTGGCGGGTGGATTTATTATTTTAGTGAATCTGCGTACTGTCCTTCTGTCCCTTTCCGTCAGCGGGGATGTGCTGGCGTTGATTTATACCGTCCTTATAGCGGGGTGGGCAGTTGCTGTCCTTTTCTCCATCAAGCGAAACATTCAATTTAACCGGCAGGACCCTTCTCCTATGAGAGAAACTTCGTAAGGATCTTTAAATATGCATGCCGCCTGTAAGACGGCTCTTCGGACGATGGCATCCAACAGGAATCTGGATAAGCGTGGTCTGATCGGATGCTTTCAAGTTATAGAGGGAGTCACAATGGTTAACATCAAATCCAAGTAAGGGGTGTCCGTTCATCCCAAGGGCGCTTGCTGACAGCAATAACCGCTGCATCAGCATCCCCGCTTCCATGTGCAGAATCCGGTACCCTCTATGTCCGAGCTCCTTACTATAAAAAGAACGGTCACCTGCTATATGAAGACAGATAGGGATCTGGTGAAAATGAACGTAAGCCATGTTCATTCCTGCCTGCAGCTCCGGTCGAAAGTCCCCCGCTTTCAATTTTAGTAAGGAATGAGATACGTGGTCATAACGATAAGCTCCATCCTCGATGCCTTCCACCTGATAAAAACATCCATAAAGAGACAGGCGAGAGGCTGTATCCTCCGCTTCATTAAGGTCTGTCGGGCATGCAAAAAAGGAAGCACAGGCATGCTGAAGAAGAGCAGCCAGCTTCTCTGCGTTGATCTTTCCCGGTATAAAATCCATCTCTGGGGAATGCCGGTTCCGGAATACCTCATATTTGTTTGCATTCAGCTTTTCTCCTTCAGGCAGAGTTATCCCCGGCCTGTTCTCCCTCTTCCGCTGCCCTTTTTCTAGAATACTGAATAATCCTGTTAATTCCATCATGGAACTTTGGTTTACCTCCATAATTTGAGGAAATTCCTTTACGTTTTGGGAGCGTTGAACATAGCTGATTTTAAGTGCTGGAAGTTCAGCGCACAGCTCTTTTGCACTTTGTTTTATCCCGCCCCCCCTCTGGATAGGTAGTTCTTTTTTCCTGGATAAAGGGATCACCGCATAGATACTTTCCTCCCTGCCATCGAGCCCGAGCAGATGGTTGACCGCCTGATCCAGAAATTGAAAATGAATCCGGGCATGATAACGAAAATGTTGCCCCGCCTCAAGCATCTGACCGATAAGCGCCCCTGCATCAAGTCCCTGCAATCGATAAGAAAAATTATGGTATTTAAAGAAATTCTTCCAGAACATCGACGAGATCATGATGGCACCAAAACCATCCTCAAGATTCGCACGATTGCCGAGAGTGCGATTCAAATAGGAATCGAAATTTCCTTCGCGAAGTAAGAGAAGGCGATGGTGGGCAGCATCATAATGATACATGCCGTGCGGCAGCTCTTCCACTTTCAAGTAGATGTACAGTTCGTTTGGGTAAAGACCGCCGCCTGAGGGAGCGAAGCGCCGCAGAGATTGGATCGTTTCCACGGATTCTCCCCCCGCCGTCAGTGCGGTTTGGCTGAACTGCGTCAATCCATAACTGCACCAGAGAAAAGAACCCAGGGCAGGAAGATTCGTTTTGCAGGTCGCGCCCTCCTTTTTAGAAGAAAGCGGAACCCTATGAGGCAGTGAAAACTCCGGTAACCCGCGGTAAATTTTAAAAGGAAGCGGAGCGTCCTCCCAGTCGATTTCCCAGTCACCTGGATTTACTTGATCACTATGAAAGTGCAGTTGATGTAAGAACAAGTCTAGATCCATGACGAACCTCCTTGAACCCGTTAAGGAAATGGGTGTGGATAAGGATTAAGATCATCTATCGTCAGCGGCCGACTGACATAGCCTAGTTTTTTTGGCACGTTTAATACTCTGTTAAGACCTGTAATACGAGTGAGGTGGTGACCAAATGTCATGGGCAGCATCCCCGGGATTAATACTTTTACGCAGTGAAGATCGTTTCTTCGGATCTCGGGCGTGGTTTGATCTACCACGATGACATCAAGGTCCAACTTGCTGAAGACCTTCAGAAGATCTCGGACGTCATCCGTCAGATCAGGATGGCTCCGCTTCCAGTTAAACGCCTCTGCAAATGACTGCTGCTTCTGCTCGTTTTTCAACAAAAAGTCAAGCCGCTCTTCTGCTTCCGGAAGGCCATACAGCATCCCGTGGTCATCCATTTTCTCAACGAGTGACGAATCATCCAGCATGGCGGCATATTTGTCTTTATTCTGTTCGAATTCTTTATTCAATGGTTTAACCATGCCTATACTTTCTACAATTGCGCTTTTTACCGCTCTAATCGGATCAAGATGGGCACCGGCTGCGCAAATAAGGTTCAATCCGGCCTGATCGGGGTCACTTTTTTTGATAATCGTGAATATACACGGAATGCCGTGCTCCATGGTGGCATTGTACAAGTAGAGGTCATAGCCTGCTTCCTCACGCATCCGGTCGATCATTAACAACAGCTCTTTATCCTCTGAAGTGTATGGATCAATGCGCGGGAGCGGGAGTCTGGCGTACCACGTGATGAGAAAAGAATCCCGTTCCAGTACTTCAAGCATTCCGTGGAAAATGGCTTCCTCCAGACTGCCGCCGAGCGCACATCCATTGGAAGTTTCAAATACAAATCCATCCCCGCAGCCCATGCTGTAATATGCGAGCCGCTCCGGAACCAGGAGGGGGGCTTTATTCTGAAGAGAGTAACCCCACACCCAGTTCATTTTTCGATCCGGGTGGAAAGCGGTAAAGGGAAAATGGGGCTGCGCGTACTGTTTGTTCGAATGAACCCCCACTTGAAGGGGATGAAGAGCAGACTTAAGATTGCTGTAGCTATCAAAGACAGTCGTTCGTTTTCCCCGTGGTTCCATCCCGCACGAACGTTCCAGTCCTTCGAGGATGGCGGTCATTTCACTTTCAGCGTACGAGTTTGTTCGTCCTGCTGTTCCTTCATCCCCGCCCATTATAGGAAGGTTGACAATGACATCGGCAAACGGTGTTTCAAAATCCTGCAATTTATTGTTTAACATTCCAGTCCTAGAGTCGAGATAATCTTTTGAAAGGACGCTGCTTAACTCTTCCTTTGACCGGCACCGATAGCTGTTTTTATGAATTTTCATACTTGGCTCAAGCGTGATTTCGGCAGCCGAAGCTGAATCCTCCGGCCGAATGCTGCAAACCGGGCATAAGGAATCCGGAAGAATGACATGACGTGATGTTTCCAGGGTCCTAAGATCTATCCGGTAAATCGATTCTTTGAATAACGTAGGTCGCTCATTACATACCTGCTCGACTTCATTTTTAATCAGGCAGGCCATTTGCCTGAAGGCTGTTTCCGATTCCCATTCATCCTGTCGACCGGCCTGATTTTCAAGGAGAGCCTGATGCATCCTCCATAGATCCTGTCTATCTGTAGCTGCCATCAATCTCCGGGACTCCGCACATTGAGAACAGCCTGCACTTCGGGGCCTTACAAGCGGACCTGCAACCCCTGCCCCAAAGGAGACGAATCCAGGAAGCCACTCCACACCACAGCTCACGGCCGCCGCTTTCGCCTGAAGATAAATCGATGGATCCCAGGTATCATGGAGCACAATCATCAGTCTCGTATCCTCAGGTATAGGCGCGTTAAAATCAGGCAGCCGGGCAAGCTCCCATTGGGGACTCAGCTCTTCCGCTGTCAGATGAAGCAGTCTTCCTCTACCGACCAGTGCAATGGTGGAATTCACCCTGTCTCCTCCTCTCTCACAACCACTCCGAAGAGATCAATAATCCCATCGCCTTTAAAAGGGTC
>NZ_JBAPTY010000326.1:0-6085 GCF_049282395.1 Halobacillus sp.
CAAAGCTTCGTTGATACACAAAGAAGCTTTGCTAAACTGCTCATTCCAGAAGTAAATAATCTGATTAATATTTATTAAAACTGTACGCCGCATTCCCCAATCGAAGTAATAGGACTCATCGGAGCGGTGAATGTTGTTGAAAACGTATGCCCCATGTTGTCATTTGCCAGCACCGTCCACGTCCCAATATTGCCTGGTCCAATAGACACCTCAATCAGTACTTCAAACAAACCCTGAAATAAGTTGCCCGTTCCTAAAGCCGTTCCTCGCACTCGGGCAAACGTATCGTCAATACAATCAATTTCTATCCTCCGTCCTTGAATAAAATTGATTGTCGTTCCCCCGGAGCGAAACGTTACATTAAAGTTATCAACTGCTGGATTACAGTTAGTACTGGCTGTGAAACATTGGACCGCCGTCACATTAATCCTGCCTCTTAAAGTCGAGTCCATTCCTTGATTCATGATTTCTACCTCTGCTTCAGCCCGGTTTCCTTGAACGCCGATCCTGAATTTACATGGACATTCCACGGTTGGACACTCTGCTTGTGTGCCTACATTAGTTTCAAGAAAGTTCCCTGACACTACAGTTGTGGCATTGACGTCAATGGATACTAACGGGGTTCCAGGAAGAACGGTTACGGTTGTAGAAAAATTTCCATTAATATCTGAAATGGCTGGATTCGGGTCATAAAATACGACATCCTCAGGGAAGTCACTAAAGAATATTTCCGCTCCCTCAACAGGGTTGCCTCCACATGTAACATTCCCGGTGATGACTGCATTACAAGTGATTAGTGCTGGGACATTAATAATTAAGGGCATGTGCTATCACACTCCACGAGGACTTCTACTGAAGCTGAAATCATTTGACCTTCTACTGTTGCGGAAGCTGTAATGGTAACAGGAGTAGAAGGTGTGCCATCAGCCACCGTTACACCCGCGAAATAGTTGCCAAGTGAACCGGTTAAGACAGGATTTGGCTCAAAGGTAACCGCAGGATCACTACTCTCTAACGTCACCACAGCACCTTCAATCACTCTTCCATCACAGCGGACCCTGCCGTCCACAAAACCATCGCAAAAGATTTGTTCTGTTGAAAACAACTCAATGATACAGGGGTCAGCCAAACATTGAACAATGGTTGGCAAAGAGGTAGAAACCATTTGGCCATCTACCATCGTTTCGGCTGTAATCACGACATCTGTTGGTTCTGTTACGGCTGAGACAATAGCTTCCACTTCAAAATTACCAAATTCATCTGTAAAAACAGGGTCAGGTGTGAAATCTACAATGGCTGGTTCAGCACGGAAGGTAACTTCTGCTCCTTCTACAGGATCGATATCACCACAGATCACCTTACCACTAAGGAATCGATCACAAAGAATATCTGCTGGAACAAACAGGTGGATGTCACACGGAGAACAAGTAAATTCCACATCTCCAGCAGGAATGGTCCGTTTAAAATCGCTTTGCTGGACGATCCAATCATATACTCTCGTCACCGATAAGCAAGCTACCTCTTGGAGCTGCGCTGGAGTTGGTGAAACTGGAGAAGTGCTACATTCATTTTCCGGCGTTCCTTTTGAATTAACGTTTAAGTCTATCATTTGACCAGGGAAAACAACGGGACACTGATTTGGCATCGTAAATGAACAACGATCAGGAACAATCACGTCCCTTGGCGAGCAAAAACCAATCTCCTGTTCGACCACCACATCCGCAACGATTTGAATGCTCTGGCAGATTGCAAAATTTATATCCAACGATTCAAAAGCTCCATCAAGACAATTCACACATGCTTGACAATCAAATTCCGTCACGCTGCAAACCACTTCTGTACCTGCAGGTGCGCACAGAATTACATTTTCAAAAAAGCAAAACGGAATGGGTTCAGACACACACAAGGTATCGTCATCCTCCACTTCAACTACAACAAACGCTTGTTTACTTATCATCACCTTTTGAAGAGTGACTTGTTCTCCACCAGGCAATTGAACGGAAATATCTTCCCGATCCCCTTGTTCTTCACAACTAATTTCATCAACAGGGCTGCCTGCTGCATCGGTTAAATAACAACGTACAAAACCATTATTTGCTAGTAATTCACATAAATCCGGATTCACAACTTCCCCTACCCCTTTCTTTAAAGAAATCCAATAAAACCTCTCTAGCCGGACTTCCTCCGATCAATCAAATTAGCATGGGAGAACCGGCTAAAGCCTTTATAGCGCAAGTTTATAGTATTGTATGAGTTAGTGATGTTATAAGTTACGAAAAAACCACTAAAAAAACTAAACGCATGATTTTACCAAGTGGTCTAGCTCCTATCCGGTTGATAAGGGTGGGGAAGAACTTGCTCACCCACAAACTGCCTCTAAATTGGAAATAAGCGGTAATCCACGATAGAAGATAAAATTACCCGAGCACCGAGAATGTTTTCGTCTTCTAAATAACGTCATTCTAAAGATTAAGCTGTGCCTGAAGCATCTGTAAGAACCGCTCCCGCTATTCATTTTGAATGCCATATGGACCATATTTCTTGATGTTTTCAAGCATACAAAAAGCCAACATGCCCTTGCGGACATATTGGCTTTCTTATAAGCAATGTGCTTAGCACCATCCTAAATCGCAGTCTTTCACATAACCTTCTTCTTGCTCTGTTTTATTTTTATTACTCTTTGGAGGTAAAGAATGAATGGTTGTTCTATTTTGAATAGCATTGTTATTCTTTTTCGTAATCTTGGATAAAATCCACTCAATCATGGGAACACCTCTTTACGAACAAATTATCTCCTTTTTGAGAAGATTCATTCAATGTAACATCTATGTATCTGGATATCTACATAAGTGCTTATATACCCTGGTCTTACCATAAGGGGAAAGATAGCAATAGCCAGCCTGCCCTAATGCCTTTCGGCAACAGAAGTGTGAAAAGTCCCTGAAACCCTTTTCACGTGAATGGAAAAAGATAAACTTTCTTTTATGAACATCCATGTATCCTGCAATCAGGATAGTTTTTTAAACAACTGGTACATACTTTCCTCCATATTAGCCCTATGAGAAGGAACCTCATCTAAGTCATAACTCACCAGTTCATTCTGATTGATTCCAACCATTTTACTTGTTTGATTATTCAACAGGGATTCGATGGCAAACGCTCCCAGCTGGCTGGCTAAAATTCGATCGATTCCTGTGGGGGCACCCCCGCGCTGGGTATCACCTAAAACGATTAAACGTGACTCAACTCCTGCCTGCTCTTTTAATTGGCGTTTGAAATCTTCCCCATTTATACTCCCTTCCGCAATTACGATAATGCTGTATCTCTTCCCATCGCCAGCCTTGAGCTGTTGAATAATATGATCTGCATCCTCTTTCCAGCCTGGAATTAATATTTTCTCAGCGCCGCCGGCCAGTCCAGCGTAATACGCTATATTTCCCGCATTCTCTCCCGCTACCTCAACAATGGAGGTTTTCTCGTGAGACGATGCGGTGTCCCGAATTCGGTCTATGTAAAGGATAATGTTGTTGAGGGCAGTATGGAAACCTATCGTGTAATCCACCCCTGGAATATTACTTTCAATGGAGGCAGGTATGACCACACATGGGAAATGGTACTTATGGAAGGCCCGGGCGGTTTTTAAAGCCTCTCTGCCCCCAATAATAATAAGCGCTTCTATATTTTCATTTTTCAAGTTCCCTATTCCTCTTTGCAGACCTTCCTCTGTATAAATTTCTTCGCTTATAGAAGACTGCAGGATGGTTCCTCCCCGTTGCATGATGGAGCCGACCGATGTTTCATCCATTTCCTCGAATAGTTCATGAATCACACCATAAGATCCATGCTTGATTCCCACCATTTCCACGCCATGATAGGTCCCTGATCTCACAACTGCACGGATGGCAGCATTCATACCTGGAGCATCTTCTCCACTCGTTAATACACCGATTTTCTTCATTATATTTCCTCCTTGTTTATTTATCACTCCAGCTTTCTTTTTTTATAGGCGCTGCGCATTCTGTATGATGGGCGTAAAATTAACCTCCCGTCTCTCTTTCATGAGAAGTGGGTTCTCTACTTCACAAAAAATAGGAAGGGCTGATACGTAACCCTGTTTCCTACGAATCTGGCTTTCTTCTCATCCCCTTGTTAGAATCTCCGGGAGGCCATAGCGCTGACAGAGCTTATCACTACCCTTTCCTGGGATTATGAAAACACCAATCCCTCAAAAAAACAGCAAATTTATTAATAAGTGGATGATTTTATTGATAATGCCATTTAAACACATTTCACTTCTAATATGAAATACAAATCACAACGATTTATAGTGCAGAAATACATCGATTATCCAAACTGCAGACAAATTTTTCAGAGAAATAGAAATCTTTCTGTTGTAACCAGTCCCAAACAATGATACTATACTATTCAGTTAAATAGTGTGTCACATTAACACGAAAACAATCAATAGTATGACACATTAAATACTAGTCTCTTCCACAATAAAGAGAGAGAAATAAGAGACAACATTGGAGATCTATACTTACACATGCCGTTTCTTACGGCTAATTCTATTACGTTAAGAATAGGAGATGGATAGTGACTACAAAAGAAACCGTCTTTGTCGTGTCAGATTCGATCGGGGAAACCGCTGAATTAATGGTAAAGGCTGTAGCAAGCCAATTTTTTGGACGAGAAGTGGAAATTAAGCACTTTTCTTATGTCGAGGACAAACAGGATATTAATAATGTCATTACGAATGCGAAGTATAGTCCTTCCATCATCGCTTACACCATTGTCCTTCAGGATTTAAAAGAATATCTTGACCACAAAGCTTTAGAAGAAGGAATTTTGGCGGTCGATTTAATGTATCCTCTGATGGATGCGTTTGCTCAAGTCTTCCATATGCAGCCGAATCGACAACCCGGGCAGATGAGAAAGTTGGATGAGAACTATTTTAAAAGAGTGGAAGCCATTGAGTTTGCTGTGAAATATGATGACGGCCAGGAAGTTCGCGGTTTAAAACAAGCAGATATCGTCCTCATTGGTATATCCCGAACATCCAAAACTCCACTTTCTATGTATCTAGCCAATAAACAATTTAAGGTCGCGAATGTACCTCTCATCCCAGAGATCCCACCTCCTCAAGAACTTTTTCAGATTCCAAGAAAAAAGTGCGTTGGACTCATCATCTCACCTGAAAAGTTAAATGACATCCGCCAAGAACGATTAAAAAGTCTGGGTTTAACCAACGCTGCAAACTATGCCTCATTAGAACGAATATTTGAAGAACTGGAATGTGCGCAAAATATCATGAAAAAAATCGGCTGTCCGATCATCGATGTGTCTAATAAAGCTATAGAAGAGACAGCTGACGTCATTTTAGCCATGTTTAATAAAAGGGGGAGCTTAGCCTAATGAATAACCAATTTGTATTTCTATTTGATCAATCTGAAAACGGTAAGAAGGAACTACTGGGTGGAAAGGGAGCGAATTTAGCGGAAATGACCCGAATTGGTTTACCCGTTCCTTACGGCTTTACCATTACGACAGCAGCTTGTCATGCCTATTACGATGCAGGTCAGGTCATCTCGCCAGAAGTCGAATCCCAGGTACTAGAAGCCCTTCACACCCTTGAAACTAAAACAGACAAACGATTGGGCGATCCAGCCAACCCGCTTCTCGTTTCGGTACGCTCAGGCGCCGTACATTCCATGCCGGGTATGATGGATACCGTTTTGAACCTTGGAATGAATGACGACACAGTAGAAGGAATGGCAGAACTTACGAACAATCCTCGATTTGCTTATGACTCCTATCGCAGGTTTATTCAAATGTTCAGTAATGTGGTCCTAAAGGTAGATCACTACTTGTTCGAACAACGGTTAGAAGATATCCGTGAAGAAAAAGGGTACCACTCCGATACCGAACTAACCGCTGAAGATTGGAAACAGGTGATTGAAACATTCAAATCGATTGTGCTCAAAACGGCAAAACGAAGCTTTCCTGAGGATCCTAAAGAACAACTCTTCCTTACCATCAATGCCGTGTTTGATTCGTGGAATAATCAGCGGGCTGTTTTATATCG
>NZ_JBAPTY010000327.1:0-51354 GCF_049282395.1 Halobacillus sp.
AGGTTTTTATTACTTCTTAAAGTTACGGATTACACGGATTCTTTCTCCATAAAAATGTTTTCTCGTGGAGATGATCATGCGGAGATGTTTAAGCATGTAAAACAAGGTCTGTGGATTAAGGCACGGGGAAGTATTCAAACAGATAATTTCACAAGCGAACTCACCATGATGGCTAATGACATTAACGAAATTAAACCGATCCTGCGCAAAGACGAAGCTCCAGAAGGAGAAAAACGAATTGAGCTTCATTCTCATACGACTATGAGTCAAATGGACGCTCCGGTTTCTCCAGGGAGACTTATCGCTAAGGCGGCAGAATGGGGACATGAGGCAATCGCGATTACAGACCATGCTGTGGTCCAGGCTTATCCGGATGCTCATGCAGCTGGTGAAAAAAACGGGATTAAAGTTATTTATGGTCTTGAGGCAAATCTGGTCGATGATGGGGTTCCGATTGCATATGAAGAACAGGACCGGGATCTTGAGTCTGATGTTTATGTCGTCTTTGACGTAGAAACAACGGGTCTATCAGCTGTTTATGATAAAATCATTGAGCTTGCTGCTGTTAAAGTGAGGGGCGGAGAAATTATTGATCGGTTCGAATCCTTTGCAAATCCTCACCAGGCTCTGTCTCAAACGACGGTGGATTTAACTGGAATTACAGATGACATGGTCAAAGATGCTCCTGAGATTGAAGAGGTATTAAAAGACTTTCATCAATGGATGGAAAACGATATTCTCGTTGCTCACAATGCAAGCTTTGACATGGGATTCCTAAATGCAGGCTTCACGACGATTGGATATGAGAAAGCTCAAAATCCGGTTATTGATACGCTTGAACTGGCGAGGTTTCTTGTACCAGAGCTTAAGAACCATCGATTAAATACGCTGTGTAAAAAGTTCGATATTGAATTAACCCAACACCACAGGGCTATTTATGATGCAGAAGCTACCGGTTATCTATTGTGGAAGCTCCTTAAACGAGCGATGGAGCGTGGTATTACCAATCATAAGAACTTAAATGATTATATGGGCGAAGGAAAAGCATATCAGCGGTCACGTCCTTCTCACTGCACTCTCCTCGCTACAAACAGCACCGGTCTTAAAAACATTTATAAATTAGTTTCAGAGGCGCATGTGGATTACTTTTATCGTGTGCCAAGGATACCAAGGTCACGCTTAGCTAAACTGAGAGAGGGCATTCTTGTAGGCTCTGGGTGCGATAAGGGTGAAGTGTTCGAAACGATCATGCAAAAGTCAGAGGAAGAAGCAGAAAAGGTTGCTGACTTTTATGACTATATCGAAATTCAGCCCCCTGGTAATTACTATCATCTACTCGAGAAAGATCTGGTTCAGAACGAAGCTCAAATCTATGACATTCTGAAAAGACTGGTTGCAATGGGAGAACGGCTTGGAAAAACAGTGGTTGCCACGGGGAATACCCACTATGTCGAGCCTCATGAAAAGCAATACCGGCAAATTATGATTGCTTCACAAAGCGGAAACCCGCTTAATCGACAAACTCTGCCTGACGTTCACTTCAAAACCACAAATGAGATGGTGGGAGAGCTGTCATTTTTCGGTGACGCCAAGGCTAAAGAGCTCGTAGTAACGAATACCCGCAAAATCATGTCTCAAATTGGGGAAGTAACTCCAGTGAAAGAAGATCTTTTCACCCCTAATATTGAAGGTGCAGATCAGGAAATTCGAGAGATGTCCTATAATAAAGCAAAAAGCCTATATGGCGATCCAATACCGGAGCTTGTTGAAAAAAGACTGGAAAAAGAGCTGGAGAGTATAATTGGGCATGGTTTCGCTGTCATCTATTTAATCTCCCAGAAGCTCGTAACCAAATCTCTGGAAGACGGATATCTCGTAGGTTCACGTGGTTCTGTAGGATCTTCGTTTGTGGCAACGATGACGGACATTACCGAAGTAAACCCTTTACCGCCTCATTACGTATGTCCAGCATGTCAGTACCATGAATTTTTTACTGACGGATCTGTGGGAAGTGGGTTTGATCTCCCAGAGAAAGATTGTCCTGAGTGTGGTACAGCTTTCCGTAAAGATGGACAGGACATCCCTTTTGAAACATTCTTAGGATTTAAAGGGGACAAAGTACCGGATATCGATCTGAACTTCTCAGGTGAATACCAGCCTCAAGCTCACAATTATACGAAATATCTATTTGGTGAAGACAATGTGTTTCGTGCAGGAACCATAGGAACTATAGCTGAAAAAACCGCTTATGGTTATGTGAAAGGGTATGCGGGCGATCATCAGCTGCAGTATAAAAATGCAGAAATTGACCGTTTGGTGCAAGGGTGTACAGGCGTTAAGCGTACCACTGGTCAGCACCCTGGAGGAATTATCGTAGTACCGGATGATATGGAGATTTATGATTTTTCTCCCATTCAGTTTCCAGCCGACGATACAAAGTCGGAATGGAGGACCACACACTTTGACTTCCACTCGATTCACGATAACCTCCTGAAGCTTGATATACTTGGGCACGATGATCCCACGGTTATTCGTATGCTTCAGGATCTAAGTGGAATTGATCAGAAGGAAATCCCTGTGGACGATCCAGAAGTGATGAAAATATTCAGTGGCCCGGAAGCACTGGGGGTTAATGCTGAACAGATTATGTGCAAGACAGGGACGCTTGGCGTACCAGAATTTGGAACAAGATTTGTGCGGCAGATGCTAGAGGATACGAAGCCTAGTACGTTTGCTGAATTAGTCATTATATCGGGTCTGTCTCATGGTACGGATGTTTGGCTTGGAAACGCGGAACAGCTGATCAATGATGGGATTTGTACGCTTCCTGAAGTTATAGGCTGTCGTGATGACATTATGGTATATCTCATGCATAAAGGTCTTGAGCCTTCTCTGGCTTTTAAGATTATGGAATTTGTTCGTAAGGGCCGGGGGCTACAGGACGAATGGATTGAAGAAATGAAGAAACATGGTGTACCAGATTGGTACATTGATTCTTGTAAAAAGATCAAGTACATGTTCCCTAAAGCTCACGCTGCTGCTTACGTACTGATGGCTGTACGTATTGCTTACTTTAAAGTTCATTATCCTATCTATTTTTATGCGGCTTATTTTACAGTAAGAGCCAGTGACTTTGAGTTAGATACTATGGTTAAAGGATCAGAAGCCATCCGAAAGCGCATAGAGGAAATTCAGGCTAAAGGGCTGGATGCAACACCAAAGGAAAAAAACTTAATGACTGTATTAGAACTTTCCCTGGAAATGTGTGAAAGAGGATATGGCTTTAAGAATGTGGACCTGTATGAATCAAGTGCAACTGACTTTATTGTGGAAGGCAACCAATTGATTCCGCCGTTTAATGCGGTTGATGGATTGGGCACGAATGCGGCTATTAATATTGTTAAAGCGAGAAAAGAAGGAGAATTCTTATCTAAACAGGATCTAAGAGAAAGAAGCCGAATTTCAAAAACTGTCCTTGAATATTTGGACAACTTCGGTTGTTTGGAAGGAATGCCGGACGAGAACCAGCTCTCCCTCTTTTAAGTGAAAGCAAAGGAAGTGTGTACACCTCTAAAGAGTGGTGTCGCTCTTCCTCTATTGCATATTTTAAGCATCTATGGTATATTTTTTTATGGTGAGAAGAGCGATATGAACGACCAGAAGAGTGGGGCAACCCACTCTTTCGTCATATTTAACGCTGATGACTGTCAAGAAACCGGAACCATTAGAGGCTTCAAGCCCGTTTGACTCGACCGCTATGATTTAATTCATAGCGGTTTCTCGTGGACCTTCTTTAGTCTTCACCGCTTAAGCAGAATTGAAATGAAATCAATGATTGAATGCCATACTAAATTAAAATGTATGAAAGTGTTTTTAAAGGAGGGAAGATCATGAGTCATCATCATGTAACATCCGTTACAGAAAAGCTCGTGCAGCCAATTTTGGAAGATATGAACCTGGAGTTGGTAGAGGTCGAGTATAAACAGGAAGGGAAGAACTGGTACCTTCGTGTCTTTATCGATAAACCTGAAGGCGTAGATATTGAAGAGTGTGGTCAGGTTTCTGAAAAACTGAGTGAAAAACTTGATGAAGAAGACCCTATTGAGTTTCCATACTTTTTAGAAGTAGCCTCACCCGGAGCTGAGAGACCTTTAAAAACTCAAGAAGATTTTAAAAAGTATGTAGGCGAACATGTATATATGAAACTATACGAACCCATTGATCAAGAAAAAGAGTTCGAAGGAACGCTCGTTTCTTTTGAAAATGAAACAGCAATAGTAGAAATTCGAATAAAAACAAAAAAGAAACAGCTGGAAGTACCATTCAGCAAAATTGCTAAGGCGAATCTGGCTGTCACGTTTAACTAAGGGGGAGAAAACTGTTGAGTAGTGAACTATTTGATGCCATGAATTATTTAGAAAAGGAAAAGGGCATCGACAAAGGTTTGTTGTTGGAAGCACTTGAAGCTGCGTTAATTTCTGCTTATAAGAAGAACTTTAATTCAGCCACTAATGTTCGGGTAGATATTAATGAAGATGAAGGCAGCATGAAAGTATTTGCCAGAAAAACAATTGTGGATGAAGTAATGGATCCCCAGCAGGAAATTTCTTTAGAAAGCGCGAAAGAAATTGATCCTAACTATGAAGAAGAAGATGTCATTGAAGTTGAAGTTACACCTATGGACTTCGGACGTATTGCAGCTCAGGCAGCGAAACAAGTAGTGACTCAGCGTGTCCGCGAAGCTGAGCGCGGTATTATTTATGGTGAATATGTGGATCGTGAGGAAGATGTCATGACAGGCATTATTCAGCGGAAAGATCCACGATTCGTGTATGTTAACCTTGGAAAAATTGAAGCTAGGCTGCCTGAAGGGGAACAAATGCCAACGGAAACTTATGAAGTTCATGATCGTTTAAAAGTATTCGTTACGAAGGTGGAAAATAGTAACAAGGGTCCTCACATCTATGTCTCCCGCACACATCCTGGACTATTGAAGCGGTTATTTGAAATGGAAGTTCCTGAAATTTATGATGGCACCGTAGAAGTACGATCTGTGGCACGTGAAGCTGGGGACCGCTCAAAAATCTCTGTTTACGCTGAAGACCAGGAAATTGACCCCGTCGGCTCTTGCGTTGGTCAACGAGGACAGCGTGTACAGGCTATCGTTAATGAACTAAAGGGTGAGAAAATTGACATTGTTCAGTGGTCGGAAGACCCGGTTGAATATGTTTCTAACGCCCTGAGTCCTTCCAAAGTTGTGGAAGTTCTTGTCGACGAAGATGAAAAAGCTACAACGGTTATCGTTCCTGATTATCAACTATCACTCGCAATAGGTAAACGTGGACAGAATGCACGTCTTGCAGCGAAGTTAACTGGCTGGAAGATTGACATTAAGAGTGAAAGTGAAGCACGTGATCAGGGTCTGCTTGATGAAAGTGACCATACTGATGTTGACGAAGAAATAGAAGATGAATTGTTTGATGAGTAAGGAGGGGTACTTATGGCCCGTTCTAAAAAACAACCACTCAGAAAGTGTATAGTTACTCAGGAAATGTACCCAAAGAAACAGTTGATCAGGGTCGTCCGAAATAAAGAAGGAGAAGTCTTTGTGGATGAATCCGGTAAAAAAAACGGACGAGGAGCATACCTCTCAAGAGACCTTGATGTTATAGAAAAAGCAGAAAAACACCAGGTGTTAAATCGACATTTGAATACATCCGTAGACGCAGCCGTTTATGAAGAACTAAAAGCTACAATTAAGGCAGACGAAAAATGAACAAACGTTATTTGAATTTATTAGGTTTAGCTTTCGGAGCCGGAAAGTGTACACTTGGAGAAGAAGCGATTGTTCGTGATATCCAAAAAAACAGAGCAAAAATCGTTCTTATCGCTTCTGACACAGGAAAACAAACAAAAAAAAAGCTGACAGACAAATGCAGCTTTTATGATATACCTTGCTATATGGTGGATGATCGGGAAACACTATCACATGCCATCGGAAAGGCAGGGAGAGTCGCGATCGCAGTTCTTGACCAAGGATTTGCGAAAAAGTTGCAATCGCTACTCGATGAATCTATTCGGGGGTGAAGATATATATGACTAAAATGCGCGTATATGAATATGCCAAGAAAAATGAATTAGCTAGCAAACAAGTAATTGAGCAATTGAAAAAGATGAATGTTGAAGTTTCCAACCACATGTCAACCGTAGAGGATGATGTGGCGAAACAATTGGATCAGGCTTTTGGCAAGAATCAGCCAAATACTGAAGCCAAAAAGACAGATAGCCAGAAGAATAATAAATCTTCTAACAAGCAGCAAAAACCAAATCAGAAAAACCAGAAAAACAATAAGAATAAAAACCAGAAAAATCAAAAGCCTTCCAACCAGCAGCAGACTCCGCAGAAAAAGCAGAAGAAACAAACTCCAGAAAAAGTTACCTTTTCTGGGAGCTTAACTGTAGGAGAACTGGCTGAAAAGCTAAACAAAGATTCTTCTGAAATCATCAAAAAATTAATGTTTCTCGGTGTAATGGCTACAAAAAATCAGGAGCTTGAGGCTGATTCCATTGAATTGATCTGTGATGAATTTAATGTGGAAGTAGAAGAAGAAGTGATCGTTGACGAAACGGACATTGAAAACATGACATTTGATGATAATCCTGAAGACTTGAAAGAACGTCCAGCTGTCGTAACCATTATGGGTCACGTAGACCATGGTAAAACTACGTTGCTCGATCAAATTCGTCATACGAAAGTAACTGAAGGAGAAGCTGGCGGAATTACACAGCATATCGGTGCTTATCAAATCGAACATGATGAGAAACAAATTACCTTCCTTGATACACCAGGTCACGCTGCCTTTACCAGCATGCGTTCCCGTGGGGCGCAGGTTACGGATATTGCCATCTTAGTAGTAGCAGCGGATGACGGCGTTATGCCGCAGACGAAGGAAGCCATCAGCCATGCAAAAGCGGCTGGAGTTCCTATTATCGTTGCGGTTAATAAGATGGATAAAGAAGGGGCAAACCCTGATCGTGTCATGCAGGAATTAATGGAATATGAGTTAATTGCTGAAGACTACGGTGGAGAAACCATTTTTGTGAAAATGTCTGCCGTTCAAGGAGAAGGAATCGACGAGTTAGTTGAAATGATTGTCCTCGTTTCTGAAATGGAAGAATTGAAAGCTAATCCTGACCGTCTTGCATATGGAACGGTTATTGAAGCAGAGCTAGACAAAGGTCGTGGCCCTGTTGCAACCCTTCTCGTACAAAATGGAACGCTTAATGTAAGTGACTCCGTAGTTGTTGGAAATACTTACGGACGTGTACGTGCCATGGTTAATGACATCGGACGCCGTGTGAAAGTGGCAGGCCCGTCAACTCCTGTAGAAATAACTGGCTTAAATAATGTACCTCAAGCAGGCGATCGCTTCCTCGTATATGAAGATGAGAAGAAAGCACGCTCCATCGGCGAAGCACGCGCTCAGAAGGCTCTTGAACAAAATCGGAGCTCTACAGCTAAAGTCAGCCTGGACGATTTGTTTGAACAAATCAAACAAGGAGATATTAAAGATATTAACCTGATTGTTAAAGGTGATGTTCAAGGTTCCGTAGAAGCTCTTGCAGGTTCTCTTGAGAAAATTGATGTTGAAGGCGTTAAAGTTAAAATCATCCATACTGGGGTGGGCGCTATAACAGAATCGGACGTTGCCCTGGCCGCTGCTTCTAATGGTATCATTATCGGATTTAATGTTCGTCCAGATGGAAATGCCCGAAAAGCTGCTGAATCCGAAGATGTACAGATTCGTCTTCATAACATTATCTATAAAGTAATGGAAGAGATTGAAGCAGCCATGAAAGGAATGCTTGATCCTGAATATGAAGAAAAGATCATAGGTCAAGTTGAAGTTCGTGAAATCTTCAAAGTTTCCAAGGTGGGCACAATAGCCGGTTCTTATGTAACCGATGGAAAGATATCCCGTAACTCCGGAGTACGTATTATCCGCGATGGAGTCGTTATATTCGATGGGGAAATCGATGCTCTTAAACGTTACAAAGATGATACGAAGGAAGTCCAGCAAGGATACGAGTGTGGAATTACGATTAAGAACTTTAACGATATTAAAGTAGGAGATATTATTGAGCCATATGAAATGCAGGAAATCGAACGCACATGATTTTGAGTGCTGAGATCGAGTGCATCATTTATGATGCTCAGTCGCTGAAGGAAAAAAGGTCGGTCCTCAAGCGTGTGAAAACAAGGATTCAAAACGAATTCAATGTAGCTGTAAGTGAACTTGATTATCAAGATCTCTGGCAGCGCACATGTATCGGTTTAGTTACGATAGCCAGTGATAAGGTTATAGCCGAACAAACCATTCAAAGGACCCTGTCCTTCATCGATTCTTTTCCAGAATTGGAAAGAACGGAAACCGTTCTGGAATGGCTATAACGTTCGTTCAGAAGAGGTGAAGAAGTTATGAATGATTTACGTGCTAATCGTGTCGGAGAACAAATGAAAAAAGAATTAAGCGATATTATCGGCAAAAAAATCAAGGACCCTCGTGTGGGCTTTGTGACAGTGACGGAAGTAAAAGTCACTGGCGATTTGCAACAAGCTAAAATTTACATTTCTGTATTAGGAGATGAAAAACAAAAACATGATACCCTTGTTGGGTTAGCCAAAGCTAAAGGGTTCATACGCTCTGAGATCGGTCAGCGTATTCGTCTTCGTAAGACTCCGGAAATTATGTTTGAGTTTGATGAGGCGATTGAACATGGGAATCGTATTGAAACGATTCTTCGCGATTTAAATGACACAGATAGCTGAAATTATGACGAATCCGTGCTCCTGCAGCACGGATTCTATGTGTATAAAAAACTTACTTTGAGGTGGTTTCATGGATGGGATTCTTCCATTATGGAAGCCTAAAGGATTTACTTCCCATGATTGTGTAAGTAAAGCTAGAGGGATGTTAAAAACTAAAAAAATTGGTCATACGGGAACGCTTGACCCAGAAGTAGAAGGAGTATTACCTTTATGTGTAGGAAAAGCTACTAAGATCGTTCCATTTTTGACAGATACGATCAAGGTATATGAAGCTACGGTGAGGATTGGGTACTCCACAGCAACAGAAGATTCTGAAGGTGAAATAATCGAGAGAAAAGCAGTAAGTCCTTCACTAAGCTTAGAAAAAATTAAAGAAGAAATACCTTCTTTCCAGGGGGATATTATTCAGATTCCTCCTATGTATTCAGCTGTTAAAGTAAAAGGGAAGAAGTTATACGAGTATGCTAGAGAAGGCATTGAAGTCGAAAGACCTAAGCGTCAGGTTAGAATTGAACAAATAGACGTCACGAGTCGTGATTTAGTATTTGAAGAAGAAACCGCTTCCTTTTCTATTCGGGTTGTATGTTCAAAAGGAACCTATATCCGAACGCTTTGCGCGGATTTGGGACGAGCACTTGGGTATCCTTCTCATATGTCTTCCCTTGTGCGTACTCAAACAGCTGATATTTCTGAGCAAGAGTGTTATCGATTTGAAGAAATTCAACGTAAAGTGGATGAAAATAAACATCACGAGCTGCTATTACCCATTAAAAGAGGGCTTTCTCATATGCCATCTTGGGAGGTAACGAAAGATATGAAGACGCTGATTCAACATGGGAGGGTATTAGACAAACCTGAACATCTTGATGCGGATAACTTTTTAGTACTGTGTGGAGAAGAAGCGTTAGCCATATATCAGCAGCATCCAACCAAGGCTGGATATATCAAGCCCTTACGAGTCTTTTAATAATAAGTAATAAAGCAGGTGAGTGAATTGAAAACGTTTCGTCTGTCGCAATCGTCATCGGACTCAATAGATTTGGAACCAAACGTGACAGCTGTAGGTTTCTTTGACGGGATCCATAAGGGGCATCAGCAGGTGATTAGTACGGCTATAAAGAAAGCCCATGAATTAAGCTTAAAAAGTGCAGTGATGACCTTTGACCCACATCCTTCTGTAGTTTTAAAAAAAGAAAAACAGCATGCCCACTACATTACTCCCCTTAAAGAAAAAGAGGAGATTCTTGAAAATATGGGAGTAGATTATTTATTTGTTATCCATTTTGATAAAGATCTTGCTGCATTATCTCCTCAATCATTTGTAGATGAATATTTTGCTAGTTTAAAAGTGGAGCACGTCGTAGCAGGATATGACTTCAGTTATGGCCATAAGGGGAAGGGATCGATGGAAACGCTACCTGAACATGCTAAGGGACGGTTCACTCATACAGTAGTTAGAAAAGTTGCCCAGGATGAGGATAAAGTCAGTTCTACAAGAATTCGTGCCTTACTTGATGAAGGAAATGTTTCTGAAGTTCAGAAGCTTTTAGGACGAAAGTTTTCGGTTAGAGGAGAAAGAAGTGAAAAGACTTCGAAAACGTGTTTTTCCATCGATATCAGCTCCTCTTATTACCTTCCTCACCCCGGCATTTATGCTGTAACGATCTCGAATGATCAAAGGGACTACAAAGGAATGGCGATTATCGAGCATGATCAGCTTACAAGAAGTGAAACAACGAATCAGAAAATTTGTCTTCACTTCCTTGAAAGTTCAGACTCTAATGTCCCTGCAGAGTTTATCGTTTATTTTCATCAATTGATTAGAGAAGAAAATCTCTCTGATCAATTGAGTGAACGAAGCAGCCAAAGGGAAAAAGCCAAAGAGGATATCCGACAGTTTTTTCGCATAGGTTAAAGGTTATCCTTGCATTTTGCCTTCAAAAATTGTACTCTTTACTATGGAACCTTCGCTTGGCGGCACGTAACTCCGACGTCCGCTCGGGGAATGGGAATTTTAAATTTTTTCAGGAGGTGTAGCTATAATGGCTATCACACAAGAACGTAAACAAGAACTAATCAATGAGTACAAGACTCATGACAATGACACAGGATCTTCTGATGTACAGATTGCTGTACTTACAGCTAAGATTAATGCATTGAATGAGCATTTACGTACTCACAAGCAGGACCACCACTCTCGTCGTGGCTTGCTTAAAATGGTAGGTAGACGCCGTAACCTATTGAACTACCTGCGTAATAATGACATTACACGTTACCGTGATTTAATTAAAAGTCTTGGCTTGCGTCGTTAATGATGGTAGAAAAAGCGGGAGTATTCCCGCTTTTTCTGTATGTTTACATACATAAGGGTGTAAACTGAGTTTAAACCCTTACTTGTACTAATGAGTTATTTTTGAGAGGAGTTAAGTTTTATATGGCAGATGAAAAGCAAGTGTTTTCAATTGATGTGGCCGGCCGTACTTTTTCTGTGGAAGTAGGCGAATTAGCGAAACAAGCTAATGGTGCCGCACTTATCCATTATGGAGATACAACCGTTCTTTCTACAGCAACGGGGTCCAAAGAACCGAAGGACCTTCCATTTTTCCCGTTAACAATTAATTATGAAGAGCGTTTATACGCGGTTGGTAAAATCCCAGGAGGTTTTATTAAGCGAGAAGGGCGTCCAAGTGATAAAGCTGTCTTGGCTTCCCGTTTGATCGACCGTCCAATTCGTCCTCTTTTTCCTGAAGGTTTCCGTAATGATGTTCAAGTCATCAGCTCGGTAATGAGTGTGGATCAGAATTGTTCGTCAGAAATGGCAGCGATGCTTGGTTCGTCTATCTCCCTGGGCATATCTAACATTCCTTTTGAAGGACCTATCGCCGGGGTTATTGTTGGCCGAGTAGATGGAGAATTTGTTATTAATCCGACTGTTGAAGAACAAGAGAAAAGTGATATTGACTTAACAGTAGCCGGAACGAAAGATGCGATCAACATGGTAGAAGCAGGGGCTCAGGAAGTTCCGGAAGCAGACATGTTAGAAGCGATTATGTTTGGGCATGAAGAGATTAAACGACTAGTTGAGTTTCAGGAAGAAATCATTGCAGCTGTTGGCCGTGAAAAAATGGAAGTCCATTTGTTCGATCTTGAATCTGAACTGAAACAAAAAGTTGAAGAAGAAGCAACAGCTTCGATCGTTTCTGCTATTAAAACAGAAGAGAAAAAAGCCAGAGAAGATGCGATCGAGCAGGCTAAAAGCGACGTAATTGCTTCTTATGAAGAACAAGAAGCAGATGAGGAAACGATCAAACAAGTGGGAGCCATTCTGGAGAATATCGTGAAAACCGAAGTGCGCCGCTTAATCACGAAGGATAAAGTTCGTCCAGACGGAAGAGGCGTAGATGAAATTCGCTCCTTGACTTCCCGTGTAGGTTTACTCCCTCGGACGCATGGCTCAGGGTTGTTTACAAGAGGACAAACCCAGGCTCTTAGTGTATGTACCTTAGGTGCCTTAGGTGATGTTCAAATTCTAGATGGACTGGATTTAGAAGAATCCAAGCGTTTCATGCACCATTATAACTTTCCAAAATTCTCTGTGGGCGAAACTGGTCCTATCCGTGGACCTGGCCGCCGTGAAATTGGACATGGTGCTTTAGGTGAGCGTGCTCTAGAAGTAGTAATTCCATCAGAAACTGAATTTCCTTACACAATCCGTCTGGTATCAGAAGTTCTGGAATCTAATGGTTCTACATCACAAGCAAGTATTTGCGCTAGTACACTGGCCATGATGGATGCAGGTGTTCCTATTAAAGCTCCGGTAGCTGGAATTGCCATGGGCCTTGTAAAATCCGGCGATGATTATACGATATTGACGGATATCCAGGGAATGGAAGATGCACTTGGAGACATGGACTTTAAAGTAGCTGGTACTGAAAAAGGTGTAACCGCTCTTCAAATGGATATTAAAATTGAAGGGTTATCCCGTGAAATTCTTGAAGAAGCACTAGGTCAAGCTAAAAAAGGCCGTATGGAAATTCTGGGTCATATGCTTGAAACACTGCCAGAAACACGAAGCGGTCTTTCTCAGTATGCTCCGAAGATTATGACAATGAAAATCAATCCTGATAAAATCCGTGATGTTATTGGACCAAGCGGAAAACAAATTAATCAGATTATCGAAGACACTGGCGTTAAAATCGATATCGAGCAGGATGGAACCGTCTTTATATCTTCTACGGACGCTGATATGAACGCTAATGCACAGAAGATCATTGAAGACATCGTTCGCGAAGTAGAAGCAGGCGAAGTTTACGATGGTAAAGTTAAGCGCATTGAGAAATTCGGAGCCTTTGTAGAATTATTCAAAGGAAAAGAAGGTCTTGTGCACATTTCTGAAATGGCGGAAGAGCGTATCGGTAAAGTTGAGGATGTTGTCTCTATAGGTGATATTATTAAAGTGAAAGTCAAAGAAATTGACAATCAGGGACGAATCAATCTTTCTCGTAAAGCGATTCTTGTAGAAGAGAAGAAAAAACAGGAAGCTAACACAGAGCAGTAGCTCCAATTTAAATGAAAATAAAGATGCTGGCTTGCCAGTTTCTTTTTTTTCGTTGTAAGGGTCTAACTAGTTTTTTACTTTCATACACTTTTTTTAGGAGTGGATCTTATGAAAGTAAGAAAAGTTGGACTTTTTTTTATGGTTATTTTTTTCATTGCAGGAGTTGGACTGGCTTATCAGACAGCTGGAAGGACTGAAGTTCCGGTTTCAGGAAGTGATGCTCTTTATCAGAAGATCGAAGAACAAAAAAGTAATTTTGAATGGAAAGCTGAAGATGCACGAATTGACTCTGTATGGAAGAAAACCCCTGGTATTATTGGTCGTTCTGTGGATGTGGAAGCTTCATATTTAAAGATGAAAGAAAAAGGGAAGTTTGATCCGAAACTTCTCGTGTTTAAACTGGTTAAGCCTAAGGTTTCACTGAGTGATTTACCCCCTTCTCCTATCTACAGGGGGCATCCGGAGAAGCCAATGGTTTCATTTCTCATCAATGTATCCTGGGGCGAAGAATATATTCCAGATATGATTGAAACTTTAAATAAGCATCAAGTGAAAGCTACTTTCTTCGTTGACGGAGCATTTGCGCAAAAATTTAATGAACTGGTTCAAATGATTGAAGAAGAAGGGCATACAATTGGCACTCATGGGTATAACCATAAAGATATGGGTCGGATGACGAAAGAGGAAGCAAGAAACAATCTGGAACAAGCTGATGAATGGTTATTTGCACTGACCAAGACGAAAGTTAAATACTTTGCACCCCCGTCAGGCAGTTATAACATGGCGGCGGTTGAAGCAGCTCACGAGATGGGAATGGAAACTGTACTGTGGACTGTGGATACCATTGACTGGAAAAAACCGACTCAAGACGTTCTGGTGAACCGAGTGATGGGACGCATCCATAATGGAGCTACTATTTTAATGCATCCTACAGAAGTTACTGCCGACAGTCTGCCTGATCTTATTGAATCGATTAAGAAAGAAAATTACCGGATCGGTTCTCTTCCGACATTGCTCAGTGAAGAACGTTAAGGAAAGGGTGGACCATAATGAGGTTAAAATCACTAGCTAAAAAAGAAGTAATTGATGTAGAAAATGGCCAAAAACTGGGTGTACTTGGAAGAGCGGACCTTATATTTGATCCGAGCACAGGGAGAATACAATCTATTGTTATTCAAAATAACGGAATCACAGGCATCGGTCCTGCTAGAAAAGAATTAATCATTGATTGGGAACAGATCCAGACAATTGGCGAAGATACGATTTTATTAAAAAAATAGCTTTATAAATGTTAATTCTCAGGCATGCTTCTGATTTTGCAGAAATCCGTTTCGGATTGCTATTGAAATCGTTGGCTTGCCACCACCTCATAGCGCAGAGGGGTAGAAAGCCAGACAATTACATCAAAATCCAAGGCAAGTAAACCTTAAAGTGAATACAAGAAAACCATCTTATCAATTATAAGATGGTTTTTTTAGTGATTTTTATTTCTTAGAAATACCCCCATTGATTTGCTTTCACTAACTGCATGGTACGGCATAGGATACAAGGAGATGAGATCATAGAAAAAAGGAGACATCCGGCATGCTGACAGGATTTCATGTAGCGGTTATAGGGGGCGATGCCCGACAGATCGAAATCATTCGAAGGTTGAATGGTTGGGGTGCAACTGTTTATATAGCCGGCTTCAATCAGTTGAATGAAAGTTTTACTGAGGCCATCGACCTTGACTTTGAAAGTGATCAGGTAAAACAATTGGATGCGATCATCCTCCCCATTCCTGGAATGGATGAAGAAGGGAATGTGGACGGGATTTTTTCAAACCGTCTGATATCAATATCGGAAGATTGGCTGAAGAAGACCCCTGAACATTGCTTGATTTTTACAGGGATTTCAAATAACTATCTAAATGATTTAACCAAACGTGTCAATCGATCACTTATTCCATTAATGGATCGTGACGATGTCGCTATATTTAACTCCATCCCCACTGTAGAAGGTACACTCATGCTGGTGATTCAGCATACGGACTTCACCATTCATGGATCGAGAGTAATCGTTCTTGGATTAGGACGCGTGGGAATGGGGCTTGCCAGAACATTTGATCACCTTGGGGCGGAGGTCTCCGTAGGTGTGAGATCTTCTAAAAGTGCAGCAAGGGTTTATGAGATGGGCTTAACTCCAATTGACATGACAAACCTTCAAGATGTAGACCTGGAGTGCGATATTCTGTTAAATACTGTTCCTCAACTTGTTGTTGACGCTTCCATGATAAAGCAGCTTCCTTCCCATGCCTTAATTCTGGACCTTGCATCCAAACCAGGGGGAACCGACTTCTCCTATGCAGATAAAAGAGGAATTAAGGCTATTCTTGCACCCGGTCTCCCTGGTATTGTAGCCCCCAAAACAGCAGGGCAGATCATCGCTGATGTGGTCTATCGCTTATTAAGTAAGAACATTAGAAAGGAGATCGATCATGACGCATAGTTTAAAAGGAAAAACAATAGGGTTCGGTCTGACTGGCTCTCATTGTACGTATCACGAAGTATTTCCAGTCATGCGTGAGCTTGTAAGTTTGGGAGCGATCGTAGTTCCAATTTTATCGTATACTGTTCAAAAAACGGATACTCGTTTTGGGGATGCTGCCGATCACTTGAAAACAATTGAAGAGATTACCGGGGAGAAACCGATCATGACCATACCAGACGCTGAACCACTGGGGCCTAAACGTCCGCTGGACTGTATGGTAATCGCACCTATGACGGGTAATTCCACCAGTAAATTCGCTAACGCACTAACGGATTCGCCTGTACTAATGGCTGCGAAAGCAACTCTTAGAAATGAAAGTCCAGTAGTTGTAGCTATTTCGACAAACGATGCTTTAGGGTTGAACGGTGTAAATGTGATGCGGTTGATGGCCACGAAGAATATATATTTTGTGCCACTTGGGCAGGATCATCCATATAAAAAACCAAACTCTTTAGTAGCTGATATGACACTTATCCCGAAGACGATTGAGAAAGCGATCGAAGGCAAACAGCTTCAGCCTTTATTAATTGAACGTTATAAAGAGTAAATTTCCTGTTTCACGCCAACTTACGGTGGTAATATGATAAAATAGCAAAAATAGTGACAAATGCAACTATTCTAATAATAAATATAGAAAAGGGGTTAATAATGATGAGCCAATCCAACACATATAACGTTGCTGTAGTAGGTGCTACAGGAGCAGTCGGTCAAAAGATGCTTGAAACACTTGCAGATCGAGACTTTCCAATTAATCAATTAAAACTTTTATCATCCAGTCGTTCTGCTGGACTCAAGACAACATTTAAAGGAAAAGAGTACGTGGTAGAAGAAGCGACTCCTGAAAGTTTCGCAGATATAGACATTGCACTATTCTCAGCTGGTGGATCCGTCTCAAAAAAACTAGCTCCGGAAGCCGTAAAAAAAGGTGCTGTAGTCATCGATAATACGAGCGCATACCGTATGGCTGAAGATGTACCTCTTGTGGTTCCTGAGGTGAATGAAGCAGACATTAAAAATCATAAAGGCATTATAGCCAACCCGAATTGTTCCACGATTCAAATGGTCGCTGCTTTGGAACCTATCAGGAAATCATTGGGGATTAATCGGGTGATCGTTTCCACTTATCAGGCCGTTTCAGGTGCTGGAAATGAAGCTAATGATGAACTGAGAGAACAATCTCAGGCGTTCCTAAACGGGGAGGAGCTTGAAGCTAATATTTTACCTGCTAAAGGAGATGAAAAGCATTACCCGATTGCCTTTAACGCCCTGCCACAAATTGATGTTTTTCAAGATAATGGATACACATTTGAAGAAATGAAAATGATTAATGAAACTAAAAAAATCATGCATATGCCAAAGTTATCTGTTGCAGCCACATGTGTTCGTTTACCGATTTTCACGTCTCATGCGGAAAGTGTATATATTGAGATTGAACAAGACGGTGTATCAGTGGAAGAAATCCAGCGTCTATTAGCAGAAGCTCCAGGTATTGTGCTGCAGGATGATCCTGCTACGCAAACCTATCCAACTCCATTAAGTTCTGCTGAAAAGAAGGATGTATTTGTTGGACGCATTCGTAAAGATTTGGATGAAGACCGAGGATTCCATCTATGGGTAGTCTCCGATAACCTCTTAAAAGGGGCCGCATGGAATTCAGTTCAAATTGCAGAGCGAATAGTTGCTAATCAATGGCTGTAAACTTTTTATGAGTTGAGGTGGCCGAATGAAGCTGCTTGTACAAAAATTTGGAGGAACTTCGGTCCGGGATCGGGAAAGCAGGTCCCGGGCCATCACTCATGTCAAAAAAGCCCTTCATGAAGGATATAAAGTGGTCGTTACTGTGTCGGCAATGGGAAGGAAAGGAAGCCCCTATGCGACAGACACGATCTTAAGTTTGGTTAATTATCCGGACACTCTGGTGTCAGAGCGAGAACAGGATCTCCTGATGTCGTGCGGGGAGACCATCTCCTCCATTGTTTTTACACATGAGTTAATGAATGAAGGGATTTCAACTGTTTCTTTAACAGGAGCGCAGGCAGGATTTCTAACGAATGATGATTTTACAAGAGCTAAAATTATTCGAATGAATCCGGCAAGAATATATAAAGAGCTTGAATCTCATGACGTTGTAGTAGTGGCCGGTTTTCAGGGACAGACGGATAAAGGAGAAACGACTACGATCGGCCGAGGAGGCAGTGATACCTCTGCTGCAGCACTTGGAGCAGCATTATCAGCTGAGTTCATTGATATATTTACCGACGTAGAAGGAATTATGACTGCAGACCCACGAGTGGTTACATCTGCTCGGGCTTTAAATGTGATTACGTATAATGAAATCTGTAATTTGGCCTATCAAGGAGCGAAGGTTATCCATCCTAGAGCAGTTGAAATTGCCATGTACGCTAAAGTGCCTCTTCGTGTTCGTTCAACCTATTCAGACTTGCCAGGAACGCTGGTAACTGGAATAAAGGAACCACCTGCGGGTAAAGATATTTCCGATCGCGTTGTGACGGGAATCGCCCACATGACGGGACTGACTCAAATTAAAGTTCTCTCAAAAGAAGATCCCTCAAAATTACAATCCGATGTATTTAAGTCCATGGCTGCTGCCAACATTTCAGTTGACTTCATCAACATTTCTCCAAGCGGTGTCATTTATACCATCAATCATATTTATACAAAAAAAGCGGTCAGCATCCTTGAGGATTTAGGGTATGAACCTGAAATTAAAGAAAAGTGTGCAAAAGTTTCTACGGTAGGAGCGGGAATTGCCGGTTTTCCTGGCGTTACGGCTAAAATCGTTCAGTCTCTAACAGACTCCGGTATCCAGATTCTCCAATCAGCCGACTCTCATACTACAATATGGGTGCTGATTAAAGAAGAGGACCTTGTTCAGGCTGTTAATGCGCTTCACGAATCTTTCCAGCTCAACGTAGAAATGGTGAAAGGGGAAAGAACATCATGAATTTCGGGAAAGTCTTAACAGCCATGGTTACCCCTTTTGATAATCATGGGAAGATCGATTTAAAGAAAACAGCGGAACTGGTCGATTATTTATTAGCCAATGGAACAGATGGATTAGTAGTGGCGGGTACAACAGGTGAATCGCCCACACTCTCAGCGGATGAAAAAGTGGAAATTTGGAAACAGGTGGTTCAGGTAGTTAAAGGGCGTGTACCTGTGATTGCGGGTTCTGGAAGCAACAGTACAGATAAGTCCATTCATCTATCCAAACGGGCAGAAGAAGCAGGAGTCGACGCAGTCATGCTGGTAACTCCTTATTATAATAAACCGGACCAAAGAGGACTTTATCAACATTTTAAAACCATTGCGGAAGCTATTGACTTACCCGTAATGATCTACAATGTTCCAGGAAGATCCGTCGTTCGGCTGACTCCGGATACTGTTGTATCTCTTTCCCATATTAAAAATATTGTTTCTGTGAAGGAAGCGACGGGAGATCTGGACGGAATGTCGGAAATTATTTCTCGAACAGACGATTCTTTCTCGTTATATAGTGGCGATGACAACCTTACACTGCCTTCATACGCAATCGGAGCTCATGGCATTATCTCTGTTTCCAGCCATATTATTGGAAATGAAATGCAGACAATGCTTAAGCTTTATGAAGAAGGAAGGGATAAGGAAGCTGCTGCTCTTCACCGAAAACTCCTACCCTTAATGAAGGGGATGTTTAGTGCACCCTCTCCTACACCGGTGAAAGCTGCTTTACAGATGATTGGAATCGATACCGGAGGAGTTCGCTTACCTTTAGTACCTTTGTCAGATAAAGATCTCGAGTCCATTCAGCAGATTATCAATAATGTAAAGTCAAATTGAACCGAAGAGGGAGTGTAATCCCTTTTCGGTTTCTTTATTGGCAGGAGTGGAATGGGTGCTTTTAAGTTAATCACATGTATGAGAGCAGCATGCTTGAGTCATACTACGTGAAAAGAGCGAAAGGAGCCCTGCCTTATGAAAGAATCTCCTCAAGAACAGGAAAAGGATAAATCCAAAGGGCAATCGTCCATTGTTGATAAGATCCAGCAGCTTGGTCAATCTAATGTACCTCAGCCGGCTGATTCCAATATTCATGTGCTTCCGATAATTGGTCAAATTGAAGGTCACGTCCAACTGCCTTCTCAAAACAAAACTACGAAATATGAACATATGATTCCCCAGCTTATAGCAATTGAGCAAAATCCAAAAATCGAAGGATTAGTCGTACTATTAAATACTGTGGGTGGAGATGTGGAAGCGGGACTTGCGATTTCTGAAATGATTGCTTCTTTGTCTAAACCTACTGTTTCCATCGTTCTCGGTGGTGGGCATTCCATTGGCGTTCCAATTGCTGTTTCCGCTGATTATTCATTTATTGCTGAAACAGCTACTATGACCATTCATCCGATCCGCATGACCGGACTAGTCATAGGTGTTCCGCAAACATTTGAGTACATGGATAAGATGCAGGATCGAGTAGTTAATTTTGTTACTAGACATTCCAATGTGGACGAGGAGAAATTTAAAGAACTCATGTTTGCAAAAGGTAATCTTACACGTGATATAGGCACAAATGTTGTCGGTCAACAAGCCGTAGACAATGGTCTTATCAATGCTGTGGGCGGAGTTAAAGAAGCAATGAGTAAACTGAATGAATTAATTGATCATAATAAAGAAAATGAGAAGAAGGTCGTTCAATGATTCATTATACGCCACTTAGTGAATACGATATTTTCCCTTCCCATGAAAAAGAGCAGCAAATTATTTACAATCAGGTCAAAAAGTGTTCTGTAAAATGTCAGGATATGGGCGATGGAAAAAAACAAATTGTGCAAGTTTTGTCCACGGATCCAGCGCATTATATGGATCCATCCCTGCAGCCAGGACAATGGTTGGACTCGTAACACACTCTTTTCATGTGGTATAATAATAATGGTTAGTCAGGATGTCGAACATGTTTTCTTCTCCTTCTCAGAAGAGACAGTCGGCATCCTTCTCTTTTCAAGCTGCTTCTATTATTCTTTGAAACTAATTGGTGTGCATAGATGAATAAAAGGGTGCCCGGCGTGCAGAAGTAAAAACAACTAATATGGAGGTGTCTATTTAATGGCTAGAAAAAGAAAATCTTCTTCAAAATCTAAGAAAAAGCAATCAGGATTAAAACAGCAAGTTAAATTTGAATTGATGGGACTGCTGTTTATCTTAATTGCTGTCTTTGGAAGTGGAGCTTCAGCTATCAGCGATGGAGCTGTACCTGGTGGACTTGAGCGTATCTGGCAGTTTTTCTTCGGGGTCTGGTATTTTGTAGCTTCACTATTTTTTCTAATACTTGGTGTCTTCTTAATGGTTAAGAGGAGTTGGCCGTCTTTCCTACATAAACGTTTAATTGGAGTATATATTGTATTTGTCTCGCTTTTATTGTTTACTCACTTAGAAACTTTATCCGATGAACTGGCAGCAGGTGAAGGTTCGATTTTAGCTATGACCTGGGAACGGATTACCGGAATGATGCGGGGAGAGTTGTCTTTCTATAGTATCGGCGGCGGACTTTCCGGGGCCTTTCTGCTATCCATAACCTATTTTCTCTTCTCAGGTACTGGAGCTGCTATTTTGTCGTTCTTCCTATTTTTAATCGGGATAATATTTATTAGTGAATGGTCAATTGGCAACTTCGTAAGTGTAGTTGGAAACAAAGGAAAAGACATATTACAGGACCAGGTCAAGCGCATTAAAGAATCAAGGTCTCATCCTAAAGAAAAAAAATCCCAGCGAGAACAACCTGAAGAAACGACGGTTATTGAAATGAATGAGCCTGAGACTAGTGAATATGAAAATTCAGCTGAACCAATTATTCAGGACTTTACAGATCATGCTTACGCAAATGAAGATAAAACGGAAACACAATTATTATCCGAAAATATTTCTCCTAAAGAAGATTATGAGGGAGAGGAACCCGGTCTGGAGAAATCCATGCCGACCGCTGAATTAGAAAATTTCGATTATCAACTGCCTAGTATGGAGCTTTTGGATGAACCCACTTCGAGTCCCCAAAGTCAAGGTCGTTCCCACATTCAGGCAACGGTTCGCAAACTTGAAAAAACGTTTCAGAGTTTCGGGGTCAAAGCGAAAGTGACCAAAGTGCATGTCGGTCCTGCCGTTACGAAGTATGAGGTTTATCCAGATACCGGTGTTAAAGTAAGTAAAATAGTTAATTTAAATGATGACCTGGCTCTTGCACTGGCAGCAAAGGATATTCGTATTGAAGCTCCCATTCCCGGGAAATCTGCTGTAGGAATTGAAGTTCCTAATCAGGAAATATCCATGGTTTCTTTGAGGGAAGTTTTGGAAACAGGGAAGTCCAACACAGAAGCAAAATTAAGTTTTGCTCTGGGCAGAGATATTTCCGGTGAGGCTGTTATGTCTGAGTTAAACAAGATGCCACACCTGCTTGTAGCTGGAGCCACAGGCAGTGGTAAAAGTGTATGTATCAACGGTATTATTACAAGCATTTTAATGCGAGCGAAACCTCACGAGGTAAAAATGATGATGATCGATCCGAAAAAAGTAGAGTTAAATGTATATAATGGGATTCCTCATTTACTGGCTCCAGTGGTAACTGATCCTAAAAAAGCGTCACGTGCACTTAAAAAAGTTGTATCAGAAATGGAACGCCGCTATGATTTATTTTCAGAAACAGGTACGCGAAATATCGAAAGTTATAACGAATATATAAAAAAACACAATAAAGAAAGTGAAGATACACAGCCACAGCTTCCTTATATCGTGGTACTGGTGGATGAACTGGCTGACTTAATGATGGTTGCGTCCAATGAGGTTGAAGACGCAATTACCCGGTTGGCCCAAATGGCACGTGCGGCCGGCATTCATTTAATTATCGCTACTCAGCGTCCTTCCGTTGATGTTATTACAGGGGTTATTAAGGCTAACATTCCCTCACGTATTGCCTTTAGCGTATCCTCACAAACAGATTCCAGAACTATTTTGGATTCAGGAGGAGCAGAGAAACTGTTAGGCCGAGGGGATATGCTCTTTACGCCGGTTGGATCTAATAAGCCAACCAGGGTACAGGGGGCTTTTCTTTCAGATGAAGAAGTGGAACGTGTGGTCAATTTCTGCGTAGAACAGCAGAAAGCTCAATATCAGGAAGAGATGATTCCTGAAGAAGAAAATGAAGTGAAGCAGGAAGTAGATGATGATCTTTATCCTGAAGCGGTACAGATGGTTATTGAGATGCAGAGTGCCAGTGTATCTATGATTCAGCGAAGATTCAGGGTAGGCTATACACGAGCTGCCCGGTTAATTGATGCGATGGAGGATAATGGTATCGTAGGCCCCTATGAAGGAAGTAAGCCAAGATCTGTACTCGTCTCACAAGTATCGGAAGAACAGTCCTCTTAATTGCTCATCAGAGCAGCTAATATAGCTGAAAATAGTTATTAAGTCATAAATAGAGTTAGGACAAAACAGAAAAATGTCCTAACTCTATTTATTTATTTGCGGAATAGTGTTATATTAATTAAAAATTATGATGTGTCAAACGTCAGATGTCAGATCACTTAATTGCAGTTTAATAGACTTGGGGTGTAGATAATGTCCATAAAGCACGATACACGTCACCTGTACTTGCAGGTGATTGAACAGATAAAAAAAGATATTGAAAACGGTATCTTCATCGAAAAGCAGAAATTACCCTCTGAGTTTCAATTATCCAAATCTCTTGGAGTTTCAAGAGCGACATTAAGAGAAGCACTTCGAATCCTGGAAGAAGAAGGAGTTGTAACTAGAAGACATGGCGTGGGGACATTTGTTAATCCTAAGCCGCTTTTTACTTCCGGAATAGAGGAACTTGATAGTGTAACAGGGATGATTGCAAAGTCGGGCATGCGTCCAGGGACGCAGTATCTAACAGCTGAACTTGTGGAGGCTACTATAGAAGACCGTAAACGATTCGCTGTTATGGATCTACATAATTTAGCAAAAGTGGAACGTGTCCGCACAGCAGACGAGGAGCCGGTCGTTTATTGCATTGATAAAATTCCTGAGGGACTTCTGCCCCTTGACCAAATTCGTGAAGCAGACTCTATGTTTGGAATCCTTGAAGCATACACAGGGAAATCGATTAGTTATGCGGTCACTCACATCGAACCTATTGGTTATCATGAAAAAATTTCACCAATCTTAAATTGCGAACCAGAACAAGCTTTACTTTTATTAAAACAAATGCATTACACCGTGGATGATGAACCAATGCTGCTGTCTTCCAATTACTTTAGGGCTGATAAATTCAGTTTCCATGTTTTAAGAAAAAGAGTGTAAGCGTTTTCAATAGTGTGTACCAATGACTATTTTTGGGAGGTGAGGCTTGCTGAAAAAGGGTAAAAGAAACACTCCAAAGGGTTTCAGGCGTCAAACTTAATAAATTAGGGGGAGTTATTTTGTTTAAAAATCGTCGTTTTCTTTTAGTTTTTTCACTCTTATTAGTCATTGGTTTAGTTCTTGGAGCATGTGGTGCTTCTGATGATGGAGGAGACTCAGCAGAGGATTCAGGAGGAGATAGTGAGAACAACACGGAAAACTCTTCTGAAAATGGCAATAACGAAGATTTCTCAGTAGCTATGGTTACAGATGTAGGCGGCGTGGACGACAAATCGTTTAACCAGTCTGCTTGGGAAGGGCTGCAAGCATTTGGTGAAGAAAACGGAATGTCGAAAGGTGAAGGTTTTGATTATGCTCAATCAGAAAGTGATGCAGACTATACGACAAACCTGAACCGCCTGGTTCGTCAAGATTATAACTTAATTTTTGGAATTGGATACTTATTACAGCCAGCTATTGAAGAAGTTGCTGCACAATATCCTGATACAAATTTTGCGATCGTTGACTCTGGCGCAGAAGGTGACAACGTTGCGAGTATTCTTTTTAAAGAACACCAGGGTTCTTTCCTGGCGGGCGTGGCCGCAGCAAAGAAAACCAAGTCCAATAAAGTTGGATTTGTTGGTGGAGTAGACGGAGCTTTAATTAACAAATTTGAAGCTGGCTTCGTGGCCGGTGTTAAATCTGTAAATGCTGATATTACAGTGGATGTACAGTATGCAGAGGCGTTCGACGCCCCGGATGATGGGAAATTGATTGCTTCCGATATGTATTCTAAAGGAATAGATGTTATATATCACGCTTCTGGTGCAACGGGCAACGGGGTTTTTGCTCAAGCCAAAGACCTTAAGAAAAATAACCCAGATGAAGACGTATGGGTGATAGGTGTTGACCGTGACCAACATGAAGAAGGTGCAATTGGAGACAATAATATAACGCTTACTTCTATGGTGAAGCGGGTGGATATTGCCGTACAGGATGTGGCTAAGCAGGCCATGAATGGTGAATTCCCAGCTGGAGAAACCATTGAATACGGCCTGGATGATGACGCGATCAGCCTGGCACGTACGAATGAAGAAGCTCTATCAGACGACATTATTACAGCTATTGAAGATTGGAAAGAGAAAATTATCAATGGCGAGGTAGATGTACCAAGTACTCGTGAAGAATTAGAAACTTATGTGAATACCTTATAAGTATGAAAAAAAGGCTGGTGTAAGCCGGCCTTTTTTTACTGTATAGACCAAAAATCATCAAATGAAGAGTTGTTAAACCCGGCCCTCTTCATTTGATGATTTTTAAAGAGAGTATTTGGACTGGAGCATAGATGGATTCATCTAAGACAGAAAAGGAGTGAGGGGCAGCAATGGAATACGTTATTGAAATGCTTAACATCCGGAAGGAATTTCCAGGAATCGTGGCTAATGATAATATAAATCTTCAAGTAGAGAAAGGCGAAATCCATGCTTTGCTTGGTGAAAACGGAGCAGGAAAATCTACCTTAATGAATGTTTTATTTGGTCTTTACCAGCCGGAAAAAGGCGAAATAAAAGTAAAAGGTGAAAAAGTTAAAATAACAGATCCGAACGTTGCCAATAAACTTGGCATCGGAATGGTTCACCAGCACTTTATGCTGGTCGATACATTTACGGTAACGGAGAACATCGTTCTGGGTAGTGAACCTAAAAAGGGCGGCACTGTAGATATAAAGAAAGCTGAAAAAGAAGTAAAGGAGCTTTCAGAACGGTATGGTTTAAATGTGGACCCAGGCGCTAAGATCCGCGACATTTCCGTTGGAATGCAGCAGCGTGTTGAAATATTGAAAACGCTTTATCGTGGGGCCGAAATATTAATTCTTGACGAACCTACTGCAGTTTTGACTCCTCAGGAAATCAAGGAGCTAATAGGGATTATGCACAGCCTTGTTAAAGAAGGGAAGTCCATTATTCTGATCACTCATAAACTAAAGGAAATAATGGAAGTCTGCGACCGGTGCACTGTAATTAGAAAAGGAGAAGGAATTGGAACCGTTAAAGTAGCCGATACAAACCCTACCGAATTAGCTTCGTTGATGGTGGGACGTGAAGTAAGCTTCTCTACTGAAAAAACTCCAGCGAATCCGAAGGAAACCTTCTTATCCATCAAGGACTTGTTTGTAAAAGATGTGCGCGGTGTGGATATGGTTAAAGGATTAAATCTTGAGGTGAAAGCAGGAGAAATTGTCGGGATCGCCGGTATTGATGGCAATGGACAATCTGAGCTCATCGAAGCGATTGCAGGTCTGAGAAAAAGTGAATCGGGGAGCATAACACTTCATGATCAAGTGATTACGAACTTATCACCCAGAAAAGTAACTCAGTCCGGCGTTTCTCATATACCTCAGGATCGTCATAAATTCGGGCTGGTACTCGATTTTCCGGTTGGGGAAAATATGGTTCTTCAAAGTTATTATCAACAGCCTTTTTCCAAAAAAGGGGTTATGAACTTTAAAAATATATACAAAAAAGCTCAAGAACTAATTGAAGAGTATGATGTGCGAACTCCGAATGCTTATACGAAAGCTAGAGCGCTGTCAGGCGGAAACCAGCAAAAAGCCATTATTGGACGGGAAGTCGACCGCTCTCCGGATTTAATTATAGCGGCACAGCCTACACGAGGACTTGACGTAGGAGCAATTGAATTCATTCATAAGAAATTGATTGAGGAACGCGATAAAGGAAGAGCTGTACTATTACTATCTTTTGAACTGGAAGAGATTATGAATTTAAGTGATCGAATTGCGGTCATGTTCGATGGAAGAATTATTTCAGAAGTCAAACCGGAAGAGACAAATGAACAGGATCTCGGTCTTATGATGGCAGGGAACACTCCACAGAAAGCAGGTGGAAGCTAAATGTTTGCCAATCGAACAGTTAATATTTTAATTCCTATAATATCCGTACTGCTCGGATTATTATCAGGGGCTGTTATCATGCTCGTTTTTGGTTACAATCCTTTGAAAGGTTACGCTGCTTTATGGACAGGGGCTTTTGGTGATGCTTATTTCTTAGGCGAAACCCTGAGACAGGTTACGCCTTATATTCTTTCAGGGCTCGCTGTCGCCTTTGCTCTTCGTACAGGTCTTTTAAATATCGGTGTGGAAGGTCAGGTCTTTGTGGGCTGGGTAGCTTCTGTATGGGTGGGCGTTGCTTTTGAACTGCCTATGATTATTCACCTTCCGCTAGCTATACTGGCCGCTGCATTAGCAGGTGCATTTTGGGGGTTTATACCCGGAATTTTAAAAGCTAAACTTGGCGTTCATGAAGTTATTGTCACGATTATGATGAATTACATCGCACTATATTTATCAAATGAGATTGTTAGAAATGTCATAACAGATGGTAAAGACCGCACCGATTCTATTGCTCCCACGGCTTCACTGGCCTCTGAATGGCTGGCTGGAATGACATTTTTTTCACGCCTTCACTGGGGATTATTGATTGCACTATTTATGGCCCTGGTTATGTGGTTTCTTCTAAATAAAACGACCCGAGGTTTTGAATTGCGTTCAGTAGGTTTTAATCAGCATGCATCGAACTATGCGGGGATGAATGTGGGTAAAAACATTGTGCTTGCAATGGTTATCTCGGGAGCTTTCGCAGGGTTAGCGGGTGCGATGGAAGGATTGGGAACTTTTGGCTACATGTCTGTTAAATCGGGATTTACTAATATCGGTTTTGACGGAATCGCTGTGGCGCTTCTTGGAGCAAACACGGCGCTTGGAGTAGTACTCGCAGCCTTCTTGTTCGGTACCCTTAAAATTGGTGCCCTGAACATGCCTACCGTAGCGGGAGTTCCTACAGAGTTAGTAGAAATCGTCATCGCCCTTATCATTATTTTTGTAGCATCAAGCTATATGATCCGCTGGATTATTTTACGTTTTAAAAAGGAGGGGAAATAAATGGAATTCATAGATATCCTTGCTCGAATCATTCCACCTGCCATTTTCTTTGCATCCCCTCTGATTTTTACAGCCCTGGGTGGTGTATTTAGTGAACGTTCTGGAATTATTAATATAGGACTCGAAGGTCTTATGGTTATGGGAGCATTTGTAGGTATTGTTTTTAATTTAACCTTTCATGAGGTTTTAGGTGACGCAACCCCCTGGGTTTCGATTTTTGTGGCAATGATCGTCTCCGCTATTTTTGCACTTGTTCACGCGGTAGCATCGATCACCTTCCGTGCCGACCAGGTGGTTAGTGGAGTGGCCATAAACTTTCTTGCCTTAGGAGTCGGTCTGTTTCTTACAAAGCAATGGTATGATAAAGGCCAAACCGATATGGTGGATCGTCCTTTCTATACCATCGACATTCCTGTATTGAATAAAATTCCAATCCTGGGTGACCTGTTTTTCTCAGGGTGGTATTTAACCTCTTATTTAGCGATTATCCTAGCTTTTGCTGCCTGGTTCATCATTTATAAAACTCCATTTGGCTTACGTCTGAGATCGGTTGGAGAGCATCCAATGGCTGCCGATACGAATGGTATCAATGTCTATGCTATGCGTTATGTAGCCGTAATGATCTCAGGAGCGCTTGGTGGTCTAGGCGGTTCCGTTTATGCTTTAACCATAGCACTTAACTTTTCTCATGCTACTATTGTAGGTCAAGGATTTATGTCCCTTGCAGCTGTTATTTTTGGAAAGTGGCACCCATTGGGAGCATTAGGAGCAGCTATTTTCTTTGGACTAGCCCAAAGTTTAAGTATTGTTGGATCCAGTTTGCCTTTATTGGAAGACGTTCCTCAAATATTTTTATTAATTGCCCCTTATGTCTTGACCATCCTGGCCCTGGCTGGATTTATAGGACGAGCGGAAGCTCCTAAGTCTCTGGGTGAGGCATATGTTAAAGGAAACCGTTAGAATAAATTAAGTCCGGTTCTTGCACCGGGCTTAATTTTTTACATTTTGAAACATATACCTTAGCATAGGACGTAGCTTTCTATGGATGAATTATGTGGAGTGAGTCTATAATAGTAAAGAAACGACAAGGAGGATGGGAAATGAAAATTAAGGAAGAAGTATTGCTTGAAAAACAAGGATATCGATTACATATTCTACCTAGTAAAAAATATAAAACCATTTCAATTGTGGCTAAATTTAAAACCCCACTAAGAAGAGAGGGCATTACAGAGAGGGCTTTGCTTCCTCATGTTCTGCAAAAAGCAACCAATAATCATCCGAATGTAAGAGAATTCCAATCATCGTTTGAAAATTTATATGGAACGGTACTATCCAGTGATGGGTCGAAAAAAGGCGAGAATCATGTTATCAGTTTCCGGATGGAAGTGGTTAACGAAGCTTACCTCAATGATCAGGAGCCTATATTGGAAGAAGCTCTAAAACTTTTCAATGAAGTTCTTTATGCTCCTAAAGTAGAAGGGGAAGGGTTTGATTCGTCCATTGTAGAACGTGAAAAACAAACGCTAGAGCAGAAGATCACGTCTGTAAAAGACGAAAAAATGAGTTATGCTAATATGCGTTTAATGGATCACATGTGTAAAGATGAACCTTACTCTCTACACGTAAGCGGTTATCAAGAAGATATCTCTTCGATTACTCCGGAAAGTCTTTATACTTATTATCGGTCAATGATAAAAAATGATCTGCTTGATGTTTATGTTATTGGAGACATCGATCAAGCTGAAATTGAGAAAATGACAGATAAATATTTCATCCGGGAGAACAGCAGCAATCAGGATAACGATCAGGTATCTACTTCCAAAGACGTAGAAGAGGTAAATGAAGTTGTGGAACGTGAAGAAGTGAATCAGGGTAAACTCCACATTGGATACCGTACGTATACCAAGTTTGGGGATCCCGATTACTATGCCTTACAGATTTTCAACGGATTATTTGGTGGATTTCCAAGCTCTAAGTTATTTATGAATGTGCGTGAGAAACACAGCCTGGCTTACTATGCAGCCTCTCGTTTCGAAAGTCATAAAGGTTTACTTCTTGTTTTTAGTGGTGTTGATCCAAAAGACTACAAACAAGCAAAATCCATTATTTTAGAGCAGATGGATGCTATGCAAAACGGAGATTTCACCGAAGATCAGGTAGAAGAAACGAAGGAACAAGTGATTCATCAACTGCAAGAAACGATGGATAATGCCAATGGGATTATTGAAGTCCTGTATCACCAAATGCTATCCGGAGCTGAGATGCCAGTTAATGATTTAATTGAACATATCCGAAAAGTGACCAAGCAGGATGTTGTTGCTATGGCTAATAAGATTAAACTAGATACAATTTACTTTTTAACCAGCCTTGAGGGAGGGGAATAACTGTGGAAGAACTAGTCTATGACCAAATCAATGAAACCGTCTACACAGAAACAATGGGTAATGGATTGAAGGTTTTCCTGCTCGCAAAACCTGAGATGGCAAAAACATTCGGTATATTCACCACAAATTATGGGTCTATTGACCAGACCTTTACACCTATTGGACAGGATGAGAAAGTGACCGTTCCAGAAGGGATTGCACACTTCCTGGAACATAAACTGTTTGAAAAAGAAGATCGTGATGTCTTTCAGGACTTCACGAAGCTTGGGGCCTCGGCAAATGCTTTTACTTCTTTTACAAAAACGGCTTATTTATTTACAGCCACCAGTCAAATAGAAAAAAATGTGGAGACTTTGCTTAATTTTGTGCAGGACCCATATTTCTCAGAGGAATCAGTGGAAAAAGAAAAAGGCATTATTGCTCAGGAAATCCGGATGTATGATGATCAGCCGGACTGGCGTTCCTTTTTTGGAACCATTCAAAGTTTGTATCATCATCACCCTGTAAAAGTAGATATCGCAGGAACAGTGGATTCCATTCAAAACATCACAAAAGATGACCTTTATACTTGCTATGAAACATTTTATCATCCTTCTAACATGGTCTTATTCGTAGCTGGTAATATAGAACCAGAAGCGATGATGAAGCAAATTCGCGAAAATCAAGATAGTAAAGAATTTCCGGCTGCTCCGGAAATTAATCGATCCTATCCGGATGAGCCGACGGAAGTCGCGAAAGCCCATAACTCGATTACTATGCCTGTTACCACTGCTAAAGCAATGGTTGGGGTAAAAGAAAAAGTTACTCATTTAACAGGGAAGGAATTACTTCGAGCCGAGCTGCTTTCCAGCATGATCCTTGATTACTACTTCTCTAAAAGTGGTGCGTTTTATGAGGAACTATACCGCAATGATTTAATTGATGACAGCTTTCAGTTTGAAACAGAACTGGATCGTCAATTCGGATTTACTATCCTTGGCGGAGATACACGTAAGCCGGAAGAAATGACTAAACGTGTAAAAGAGATGCTTCATGAACTAAAAGAAAATAGTATTTCTGATGAAGACTTCACCCGAATGAAGCGTAAGAAAATCGGCCAGTTCATGCGAGCTTTAAATTCCCTTGAATTCATTGCTAATCAGTTCACTCATTACCACACGCTTGGCGTAGATCTGTTTGACGTTCTGCCTGTTATTGAATCTCTTACCTCCAAAGATGCAGAGGAATACCTGCAACACTGGATTAATGAAGAAGCTATTTCGGTCTTCCAGGTCAAACCTCAGGAAGATGAGTAAACGTTGTCTGATCATTGGAGCAAGCGGTGAAATTGGATATAGTGCCACCCAAACTCTTGTAGAAAAAGGATATCGTGTCGGTCTGCAGTATTACTCGAATTTGCGCAGAATTGAAAGACTGGAAAACCATATTCCAGCAGGCCAATGGCTCGGTGCTCAGCAGGCTGATTTAACTACTACAGAAGGAATTCAAGCTTTTTTACAAATCATTTCTAAAGAATGGGAAGCTATTGTATTTTGTGGAGGTCATCTATGGAAAGGCCTTTTCCAGGACATGACAGACGCGGAAATGGATGAACTATATCATGTCCATCTTAAAGCTCCCTGGATGATTTCACGGCACGTTCTTCCCTTTATGATCCATAATAAAGCAGGCAATATCGTGACCGTTTCCTCCATATTTGGCGAAGAAGGAGCAAGTATGGAAGTTGCCTACAGCTCTGTAAAAGGCGCACAAATAAGCTTTGTTAAAGCATTGTCTAAAGAAGTGGCTCCAAGTGGAATTCGAGTTAATGCAGTGACACCGGGTATTATTGCAACAAAAATGAATAACATGCTCTCTCCTGAAGAATGGAATACTCTAGAAGGTGAAATACCTCTTGGGAGAGCCGGGCAGCCTTATGAAATAGCTGACGCCATCAGCTATTTATTGAGTGATCAATCGAGTTATGTTACAGGACATGTACTGCGGGTAAATGGCGGTTGGTAATAAAAATGTGTGCATAAAATGTTTGTTTCCTCTCATACTAAGTATGAAAAACTTAGAGGAGGTAACAACAATGTCTGTTCTTGAAAATTTTGACTCTTGGAAAGACTTTCTTGGCGATCGTTTGCATCAGGCACAAGGGCAAGGAATGGATCAACAAGCTGTATCAGACCTTGCATACGAAATTGGAGGATATCTTGCCAATTCAGTAGATGCAGAAAATGATCAGGAAGCTGTTCTTCGTGATCTTTGGAACGTAGCTGACCAAAAGGAACAACACGCTATTGCTAATATGATGGTGAAACTCGTACGTAACGAAGGAAATCAAGCTTAATTTGCTAAAAACCGCACATTTCATTGTGCGGTTTTTGTTATTTTTCAAAGATAATCCATTTCCTGACTTTCCTATTCATTAAAAATCCTTTATGATAGATAGTGTGTTGCGCAGTCCTTAAAGGACAAAAAATGACATTTTCCAGAGGAGTTTTGTCATGGAGAAAAAAGAATGGTACTTAGAATATGAAATACAGTATAATCGGCCAGGTCTGCTTGGAGATATCTCTTCTTTGCTCGGGATGATGGCGATTAACATTGTTACAATAAACGGGGTAGAAAACTCCCACAGGGGCATGCTGCTCTTATGCAAAGATGAAGAGCAGATTATTCGATTAAAATCAATTCTAGATACAATGGATACCATTAAAGTAACAAAATTACGCCGTCCTAAATTAAGAGATCGTCTTGCCGTTAGGCACGGACGCTACATACATAGCGATGTGGATGACCGTAAAACCTTCCGATTCAATCGTGAAGATTTAGGAGTACTCGTTGATTTTATGGCTGAGCTGTTCATGAAAGAAGGGCATAAGCTTGTAGGAATTCGGGGAATGCCGCGAGTTGGTAAAACAGAGTCTGTAGTAGCGGCAAGCGTATGTGCTAATAAAAGGTGGCTTTTTGTCTCAAGTACTCTTTTAAAGCAGACAGTCAGAAGTCAGTTAATTGATGAAGAATATAGGGAAGATAACCTTTATATTATTGATGGAATTGTTTCTGCCAGACGTGCAAGTGAACAGCACTGGCAGCTTGTGAGGGAAATTATGAGGCTTCCAGCTACCAAAGTGATTGAACATCCAGACATTTTTGTACAGGAAACAGAGTATAAACTCGATGATTTTGATTACATTATTGAATTAAGAAATAACGATGATGAAGTAATCACGTACGAAACGGTGGAAAAACCAGACATGTCGATGAGTGACGGGTTTTCCATGTTTGATTTTTAACTTAATGGATGGTGTTTTACATGGAGAAGGAGATTGGAGCTCGATTAAGGAATGCCCGCGAGTCTAAAGGGATGTCACTCGAACAAGTGCAGGAAACAACCAAAATTAAAACACGCTATCTTCATGCCATTGAAGAGAATGATTTTAATGTTCTGCCGGGTAAGTTTTATACACGTGCTTTTATAAGAGAATACGCATCAGCTGTAGGTATTGATCCTGAACAGATGATGGAAGAACATAAAGATGAGATGCCTTCGTTTGAAAAAGAGGGAGCAGCTCAGTATAAACGCGTACAGCACTCTTCAAAAGAGCCTGTTGTGAAAAGAGCAAATATTAACAGGTACTTACCGACCGTCATGACGTTTGTTCTTATAATTGGTATATTGTTTGTCGCTTACACCTTTATCAAGAATGGAAATAATGATTTGGGAAGCGGGGCCGCTGACCAGGAAGTATCAAACAACGATATTAATATTCCGGAAGCGTCTGATGCTCAAGACAGCGAAAGTACTCCGGTCAGTTCAGAATCATCAGGTGAAGACACGGCGGATGATGAGAAAGACACAGATAAAGAGCAGACTGGGGAAGAAGGAAGTTCTTCAAGCGAGAAGGAAAACCCGAGTGAGAAGGCTGACCAGGAAAGTGAATCCTTCGAAATTTCCCTGGCGGAAAAAGGAACGGGTAACTTTCCACAACATACGTATAACATCTCAACGGCTGAAAAGAAATCGTTGACTATTGAACTGGAAGGTACTGCCTATTTAGAAATACAAGGCGAAGAAAAGGGTGAGAACTTAATATCCCCTATTGAATACAGCCCGGCGGATTCTCCGGTTAAGGTTGATGTTTCGAATAAGAAACAAGTGTTTATTAAAACAGGGAATGCTCTTGGGACTATTGTGAAAATCAATGGTGAACAAATAGATTTTCAAACCCAGCAGGCTACCCAAAAGCTTTTGCTTAACTTTAAGTGAAATTATTCGAAAAGGCTGTCCTGAAGGTGGATCATAGAGGAGATGATCATCTTCAATCTTTAAAAGGGCAGCCTTTTATTTTAGTGCAATTTAGGAGTGTGACAAAAAATGAACTTACCGAACAAAATTACGATTTCAAGAATTCTACTTATCCCCATTTTTATCATTTTAATGAGTGTCCCGTTCGAGTGGGGATCTATTCAAATGGGTGATCGGGAATTACCCGTTGCTCATCTGGCTGGAGCCATACTATTTATTTTGGCTTCAACGACTGATTGGATTGATGGGTATATTGCAAGAAAATATAATCTGGTAACTAACCTTGGGAAATTTTTAGATCCGCTCGCTGATAAACTCTTAGTAAGTGCCGCCTTAATCATACTGGTCGAGATCGGTCTTGCTCCAGCATGGATTGTAATTGTTATTATTAGCCGGGAATTCGCGGTCACGGGGCTTAGGCTTGTTGCGGCAGGCGAAGGAAGTGTTTTAGCTGCAAGTCAAATGGGAAAATTGAAAACCTGGATACAAATTATTTCCATTTCTCTTTTGCTGCTTCACAACTGGCCTTTTGCTTACCTAAATCTGCCCCTCGGAATAATTACTCTTTACCTAGCACTAATTATTACTTTTTATTCTGGATATGAATACTTCCAGAAAAACTGGCATGTTATGAGGGATTCCAAATGAAGGCTGAAGTTATAGCAGTAGGTACTGAATTGTTACTCGGACAAATAGCTAATACGAATGGACAGTGGATTTCTAAAGAATTTGCAAGCCTTGGTATACCTGTTTATCAGCATAGCGTCGTTGGTGATAACATGAAAAGAGTGGAAGATATTTTCGAGGCGGCTCACAGTCGATCGGACGTTATCGTTGTCACAGGTGGCCTTGGTCCAACCGAGGATGACTTAACAAGAGAAGCTGCTCAGAAAATAATTGGGCAGGAACTCATGGAAGATCAACAAGCGATGGAAAAAATAGCTCTTTATTACGAAAAAAACAAACAAACCATGACAGCGAACAACCGAAAACAATCGTTAGTCTTTGAAGAGGGTATCGTACTTCAAAACCAAGAAGGGATGGCGCCAGGTCAAATTGTAGAACATGACGGAAGAGCGTGGATCTTTCTTCCGGGAGTTCCCTCTGAGATGAAATCCCTTATGAAAAGCGGAGTGCTGCCTTATCTGCAGCGTTCTTATAAACTGCAGTCTGATATCGTTTCCGAAATGATGTACTTCATAGGTATCGGTGAATCAACCTTGGAAAGTAAACTCTCTGCATTAATTTCACACCAGACCAACCCTACACTCGCCCCGCTTGCTAGTGAAGGGGAAGTGGGACTGCGAATCACCGCAACTGGAGAGACAGGCGATGAGGCAAGAGAGAAAATTTCCGTAATGAAAGAGACCGTATTAGAGATCGTGGGCTCGTATTATTATGGAAGTGACGATGTATCTATTGAGAGCACGGTGCGGGACCTGCTAAAAAAACGCGGCTACCGTCTCGGAGCAGCTGAAAGCCTTACAGGAGGTAAATTTATCGAGCAGCTAATAGCCCTGCCTGGTGCTTCTACTGTAACTCAGGGAAGCCTTGTGGCCTATACACCATTAATGAAAGAGAAAGTGATTGAGGTAGCTCCTTCTCTCATTAAGCAGCATGGAACGATCAGTAATGAATGTGCTGAAACTATGGCTATAAATGCTAAAAGGATTTTAGAGGCAGATGTTGCAATTAGCTTTACAGGGGTGGCCGGACCAGAATCCAGTGAAGGACATGAACCGGGCACTGTGTTTATCGGACTGCAAATCGCAGATGAGCGTCCTTCTGTGTATCATTTTCAATTTGAAGGAAGCAGAGATAAGATTCGTTCCCGTGCTGTGAAAAAAGGATACGAATTAATTTTTCACCATATCAAAAATTTATAAATGACTAAGAAGACCCTATATAATAATTCATTTTTTCTTAAGAAGAAATAGCATTATTGATAGAAAAGCATTTCAAAAAAAGGGAACATTTATTCGCTTTTTAGTTGGCAAACTATCAAAAACAAGTTATGATAGGGATAGAAATTTTGAAAGGCGGTATATTTATATGAGTGATCGTAAACAAGCATTAGATTCAGCTTTGCGTCAAATAGAGAAACAATTTGGTAAAGGTTCTATCATGAAAATGGGAGATGGAAGCGAACAGAAAGTAAACACAGTACCCAGCGGGTCGCTGGCACTGGATGTTGCACTGGGAGTAGGCGGCTATCCTCGAGGTAGAATTGTAGAAATATATGGACCGGAATCGTCCGGTAAAACCACAGTAGCACTTCATGCTATTGCAGAAGCACAGAGAAAAGGCGGCACTGCAGCTTTCATCGATGCAGAGCATGCGCTTGACCCGGTGTACGCCCGCCGTTTAGGTGTCGATATCGAAGAACTTCTGTTATCTCAGCCTGATACAGGAGAGCAAGCACTGGAAATAGCGGAGGCGCTTGTACGAAGCGGCGCAGTAGATATGGTCGTTATTGACTCCGTAGCTGCCCTGGTACCGAAAGCAGAAATTGAAGGGGAAATGGGAGACGCGCATGTAGGATTGCAGGCTCGTCTAATGTCTCAAGCTCTTCGTAAGCTATCAGGTGCAATCAGCAAGTCTAAAACAACTGCAATTTTCATTAATCAGATTCGTGAAAAAGTTGGGGTTATGTTTGGTAATCCTGAAACGACTCCGGGCGGCCGCGCTCTTAAGTTCTACTCATCTGTTCGTTTAGAGGTGCGCCGAGCGGAAACCTTAAAACAAGGAAATGAAATGGTCGGTAATAAAACACGTCTTAAAGTCGTAAAAAATAAAGTTGCCCCTCCTTTCAAACAAGCAGAAGTCGACATCATGTACGGGGAAGGGATCTCCAGAGAAGGAGAGTTACTTGATATTGGTACCGATCTTGATTTGATACAGAAGAGCGGTTCCTGGTACTCTTACGAAGGTGAACGATTAGGTCAGGGAAGAGAGAATGCTAAACAGTTCCTTAAGGAAAATAATCATGTATATGAAGAAGTTAAGCGCATTATTCGTGATCATTACCAAATGGAGCCTAAAGAAGAAGAAAAGGAAGATAATAAATCAGACAGTCAGGAAACTCTCGACGTATAACCTGTTTGATTATCTAATCTGAGTTGGCTTTGGGCGAACGATATCTGATTCCATAAACACTTACAAATAGAAGCAGTGGCTATCATGCACTGCTTCTGTCTTTTTATACATAAGTCTAAACTTGATAGCGGGAACGACAAACAAGAAGTATAAAGACTGACTGTTTGAAATATTTCAAATAATCTATGGGCTGGATTGGACGTTTCCTTGACATTCCCTATTGGCAGGCATAAAATGAATGTGTATCATTTTCATCTTTATAACCTTATTTAAATTTAATCACACATTGAAAATGAAACGTTTGTACTACCGACAAACGGACCAAGTTCATAGCAAGAGGAGGTGAAAATATGGATATAATATCCTCGCTCATCTTCATTTTGCTTGCCCTTATCGTCGGTTCTGTTGTTGGTTATCTTATTCGGAAATCGATTGCGGAGGCGAAAATTTCAAGTGCTGAAGAACTTGCAAAACAGATCGTAGAAGAAGGTCGACGTAATGCAGATTCAGCTAAAAAAGAGGCTCTTCTGGAAGCTAAAGAAGAGAATCAGAAACTACGCCAGGATGCGGAAAGTGAAAACCGCGAACGCCGCATGGAACTGCAGAAAACTGAAAATCGTTTAACACAGAAAGAAGAGAATCTCGATCGTAAGAGTGATATGCTTGACCAGCGTGATCTTTCACTCGAAAAGAAAGAAGGAACTCTTGCCGAGAGACAACAACAAATTGAAGAAATGGAAAGCAAAGTGAATGCTATGCTTCAAGAGCAGCAAACCGAGCTTGAACGCATATCAGGCTTGACATCAGACCAGGCGAAACAGGTTATTTTAGAACGAGTTGAGCAAGAAGTATCACACGAGTCAGCTCTTATGATTAAAGAAGCAGAAAACCGTGCTAAAGAAGAAGCTGATAAAAAAGCGAAAAGCATTCTTTCACTTGCCTTACAGCGATGTGCTGCCGATCACGTGGCAGAAACAACGGTGTCAGTAGTCAACTTGCCAAATGATGAGATGAAAGGACGTATTATCGGCCGTGAAGGTCGTAATATCCGTACTTTAGAAACGTTAACAGGTATTGACTTGATTATTGATGATACACCAGAAGCTGTCATTCTCTCAGGTTTTGACCCAATCCGCCGTGAGACTGCCCGAATGGCTCTCGAAAAACTTGTGCAGGATGGTCGAATCCACCCGGCACGTATTGAAGAAATGGTGGACAAGTCACGCCGAGAGGTAGATGACTACATTCGTGAAGTAGGGGAAGAAACTACCTTTGAAGTTGGAGTGCATGGTTTACACCCTGACCTTGTTAAAATTCTTGGTCGCTTGAAGTATCGTACAAGTTACGGGCAGAATGTCCTTAAACACTCAACAGAGGTTGCTTACTTATCAGGTTTACTTGCTGCAGAGTTAGGTGAAGATGAAATGCTTGCCCGCCGGGCAGGATTACTTCACGACATAGGTAAAGCGATTGACCATGAAGTCGAAGGAAGTCACGTAGAGATTGGAAAAGAACTGGCTACCAAGTATAAAGAAAATGAAACGGTAATCAATGCGATTGCTTCACACCACGGTGATGAAGAGCCTACCTCAATCATTTCTGTACTAGTAGCAGCTGCGGATGCTTTATCAGCGGCTCGTCCGGGTGCTAGAAGTGAGACACTTGAGAATTATATTAAGCGTCTTGAAAAACTAGAAGAAATCTCTGAGTCCTACGAAGGGGTCGAAAAATCATTTGCCATTCAAGCTGGTCGTGAAGTACGTATAATGGTTCGTCCTGATGAAATTGATGATCTTGAAGCTACTAGATTAGCCCGAGATATTCGCAACCGAATCGAGGGAGAACTCGATTATCCAGGTCATATTAAAGTAACAGTTATTCGTGAAACACGTTCGGTGGAGTATGCGAAATAAAAGATATGAAGCGGCCCGCGCGGCCGCTTCATTTATGTTTTCAATAAAATGATAATAGAAATAGAGAGGGATTAATGATGAAGATATTATTTATAGGAGACGTTGTAGGGTCACCAGGCCGAGATATGGTGGATGAGTATCTGCCAAAACTGAAACAGAAATACCAGCCGACTGTAACGGTAATTAATGGAGAAAATGCTGCCTCAGGTAAAGGAATTACAGAAAAAATCTATCGGCGTTTTCTGGAGAAAGGAGCTCAGGCTGTAACTTTAGGAAACCACGCTTGGGATAAAAAAGAGATTTTTGACTTTATAGACGATGCACAGTATCTCGTTCGTCCGGCTAATTTTCCAGAAGGAACTCCTGGAAAAGGTCTAACTTTTGTTAAAACCCCTAAAACTGAGGTAGCCGTCATTAATTTGCAAGGGCGCACTTTCCTGTCTCCAAATGATGATCCTTTTAGAAAAGTAGATGAATTAATAGAAGAGGCAAAAAAGCGTACGTCCATTATTTTTCTGGACTTTCATGCTGAAGCTACTAGTGAAAAGCAAGCGATGGGCTGGTATGTGGATGGGAGAGTAAGTGTAAATGTTGGGACCCATACTCATATTCAAACCGCAGATGAAAGAATCCTTCCTGGGGGTACGGCTTATATATCGGATGTGGGAATGACGGGTCCTTACGATGGAATTCTTGGTATGGATCGGGAGGCTGTACTTAAACGCTTTCTAACAAATTTACCTGTACGTTTCGAAGTTCCAAAAAAGGGAAGATCACAATTAAGTGGATTTTTGGTAGATGTGGACGAGCGGACAGGAAAAGCTAAAAAGGTAAATCGAATTCAGATCAATGATGATCATCCTTTCTTCGAATGATTATTTGAATTTTGTGACAAATTGATTCATAATGAAAAGGTAATATTCTACATCTCCAAGAATATAGTAGTTATGGAACAACTATAGTGATTGAAGGAGGAGCTAGTAATGGATGTATTAAAAGTATCAGCTAAATCCGTACCTAATTCAGTAGCAGGAGCTTTAGCAAACGTTGTGAGAGAACGTGGCACTGCTGAAATTCAAGCCATTGGTGCAGGTGCATTGAACCAGGCAGTTAAAGCAGTGGCAATTGCTAGAGGGTTTGTAGCCCCTAGTGGATTAGACTTGATTTGCATTCCAGCCTTTACTGACATTATGATCGACGAGGAAGAACGTACGGCGATCAAATTGATCGTCGAGCCTCGATAGTATTAATATAAAGCTTACCTTCATACAAGCCGAAGTCGTACTCTATTGGAGTACGGCTTTTTTTTGTGTGCACATGTGTTTTCAGAGTGGACAAGTGAGGTTGATAATAAAACTAATCATGTTAAAATTGTGATGTATGCAGCTTTTATAACTTGTATTAATGATTAGGGGTGTTCACTGTGAATGGAACAATGAAAGCAATTGTTAAACACCATCGCGGTAAAGGAGCAGAGCTTAAGGAAGTAGCGATTCCTTCAATTCGTGATGATGAAGTATTAATACGTGTCCAGGCAACTTCCATATGTGGAACAGATGTTCATATATATAATTGGGATGAGTGGTCAGAGAGCCGGGTACAGCCGCCTTATGTTTTCGGACATGAATTTGCAGGTGAAATTGTTGAAGTTGGAGAAAAAGTAAATAACTTCACAGCAGGTGATTATGTAAGTGCAGAGACACACTTAGTATGCGGTCACTGTCCTCAGTGCCTGACGGGTAAATCCCATATTTGTGAAAATACTAAGATTATTGGAGTAGATACGCAAGGATGCTTTGCAGAATATGTAGCACTTCCTGCTAGTAACCTATGGCGCAACCCTAGTGATCTCCCGACAGATATAGCCTCTATCCAGGAGCCGATGGGCAATGCTGTACATACTGTCCTAAACGGCGATGTGGCAGGTAAATCTGTGGCTGTTATTGGGTGCGGGCCTATTGGTTTAATGGCTGTGGGTGTAGCTAAAGCAGCGGGAGCGTCCCAGGTCCTGGCTTTTGATCTCAACAATTATCGTCTGGAATTAGCTAAAAAAATGGGAGCTACTACAACGATTAATTCAAGGGAGGAAGATCCTGTAGTTAAGGCTAAAGATTTAACCGATAGACATGGAGTGGATGTGGTTTGTGAAATGAGCGGCCATCCTGTAGCCATGGACCAGGGGTTTAAAATGATCACAAACGGAGGGCGTGTGTCTATTTTAAGCCTGCCCACCACAAGAGTGAGCCTTGATGTAACGAATGATATTGTTTTTAAAGGAATAGAAGTTCAAGGCATAACAGGCCGCAAGATGTATGAAACGTGGCAGCAAGTTTCCCGGCTGCTTCAATCAGGGCAGGTTGATGTTAAACCAATGATTACTCATCACTTAAAACTGGATGAGTTTGAAAAAGGATTTGAATTAATGAATCAAGGCGAATGCGGGAAAGTTGTACTGCATCCATAATTGTGAAGGAGGAGTTATCATGAAGGGTTTTGAATATTTACAAGAACAATTAGATGAAATGAAGGGTGAAGGAACATTCAGAAGCTTGATCCCTTTGGAATCAGCTCAAGGATCAAGAGTGAAGATTAAAGGAAAAGAAGTCATTCAGCTTTCTTCCAATAATTATTTAGGGTTAACATCTCATCCAAAGATGAAGAAAGCTGCGGAAGAAGCTAACGAAGAATTTGGTGTTGGAACAGGCTCCGTTCGTACCATTGCGGGAACATTGCAAATGCATGAAGAATTTGAAAAGAAACTTGCAAAATTCAAGCACACGGAAGCAGCTCTTGTGTTTCAATCCGGATTCACTACCAATCAGGGTGTACTTTCTTCCATTTTAGGAAAAGAAGATGTAGTTATTTCTGATGAATTGAACCACGCCTCCATTATCGATGGCATTCGCTTAACGAAGGCGGATCGAAAAATTTATAAGCATGTGGACATGAAGTCTTTAGAAGAAGCACTGCAGGCAAGTTCTGAGTACCGTACACGCTTAGTCGTAACGGACGGGGTGTTTTCCATGGATGGTAATATTGCACCGCTCCCGGAGATTGTCGAACTTGCAGAAAAGTATAACGCCCTCATTATGGTTGATGATGCCCATGCCAGCGGTGTCCTGGGAGATAACGGACGCGGAACGGTAAATCATTTTAATCTTGATGGTCGTGTGCATATTCAAGTGGGTACCTTAAGTAAAGCAATCGGTGTACTGGGGGGGTATGTGGCCAGTACGCAAACACTCAGGGAATACTTAATTCATAAAGGGCGTCCATTTTTGTTCAGCACCTCTCATCCGCCTGCAGTTACAGCGGCTAACGACGCAGCTATCGATGTACTTCTGGATGAGCCGGAGTTAATTGAAAAGCTATGGGATAATACGAAATATTTTAAAGACGGACTCTCTTCTCTCGGGTTTGATACAGGCATCAGCGAGACCCCAGTCACACCTGTTATGATTGGAGACGATGCTCTAACCCATAAGTTCTCCGATGAGTTATTTGAGCACGGGGTATTCGCTCAAGGAATTGTCTTCCCGACTGTACAGCGCGGAAAGGGAAGAGTTCGTACCATCGTAACAGCTGAACATTCAAAGGAAGAGCTTAAAGAGGCCTTGAATGCATTTGAAGCCGTTGGTAAAAAATTAGGGATTATATAATTTTGTGTTAAGCCGCTATGACCATCAGTCATGGTGGCTTTTTTTCGTAAAAACTGATACTATTTTGGAGAATGAAGAGAAATTCTCTATTCTACTTAAAATTCAGAGAAAAACTTGATATAATAAGACAGTTAGAAGGCTCGGCTTGAAAGGAGATCGCAATGAACGAACAACAGCGTAAAAACATGTCGCAAATTCGTCAGGTTAATCCCGAAGAAGCGACATCAGATAAAAATAATTTGAATCGTCTGAAAGAGAAATCTAGTGAAGATTTCATGAAATATTTTGAAACTACTTACCAGCCTCCGAATATGAGGGATGCGCAGCGCAGGAAGAAGAAAGAAACAGATGTGCATTATGATTTTACAATACCTGAAGATATGGATCAGTCTGGTAAAGGGAAAAAATATATGATCCGTACATACGGGTGTCAAATGAATGAACATGACACAGAGGTTATGGCCGGAATATTTGAAGAAATGGGATATGAGTCCACTTCGGATACGAAAGAGGCGGATATCATCCTTCTTAATACTTGTGCGATAAGAGAGAATGCCGAGAACAAGGTATTTGGTGAAATTGGTCACTTAAAACCATTAAAAATGGAAAACCCGAATTTAATCATCGGTGTTTGTGGATGCATGTCTCAGGAGGAATCCGTTGTGAATCGCATCCTGAAGAAGCATCCATTTATCGATTTGATTTTTGGGACACATAACATTCACAGGCTGCCCCAGCTTGTAAAAGAAGCTATGTTTGGAAAAGAAATGGTTATTGATGTATGGTCCAAAGAAGGGGACATTATCGAAAACCTCCCACGTTCCCGTAAAGGCAAGATCAAAGCATGGGTTAATATCATGTACGGTTGCGATAAATTCTGCACGTACTGCATTGTTCCATATACACGAGGTAAAGAACGCAGCCGATTGCCAGCCGATATTATTCAGGAAGTAAGGCACCTTGCTGCTCAGGGATATAAAGAAGTCACTTTGCTTGGTCAAAACGTGAACGCTTACGGTAAAGACCTTGACTTAGAATATGGCCTTGGTGACTTGATGGATGAGCTTCGCAGCATCGATATCCCGCGCGTCAGGTTTACGACCTCCCATCCACGTGACTTTGATGACCGGCTTATTGAGGTGCTTGCTAAGGGAGGTAATATGCTCGATCATATACACCTGCCTGTCCAATCAGGTAATACAGATGTTCTTAAAATCATGGGGCGTAAATATTCAAGAGAAGAATATCTGGAGCTTGTTAAGAAGATCCGGAAAGCTATGCCGGGCGCTACTCTTACTACAGATATTATCGTTGGTTTCCCAAATGAAACAGAAGAACAGTTCCAGGATACCCTGTCACTTGTAGAAGAAGTTGGATTTGAAGCGGCTTACACATTTATTTATTCTCCGAGGGAAAACACACCGGCCGCTAAAATGAAGGATAACGTTTCTATGGAAGAGAAAAAAGATCGTCTGCAACGTTTGAATAAGCTGGTTAATGAACAGTCAGCACAAGCGATGAAGCATTATGAAGGCGAGATTGTCCACGTGCTTGTAGAAGGTGAAAGTAAGAATAATGAGGAAGTACTGGCTGGATACACGAAGCGGAACAAACTAGTCAATTTCCGTGCTCCTAGATCATCCATCGGGCAGATTGTACCGGTGAAAATAACTAAAGCGAAAACCTGGTCTCTAGATGGATAAATGGTGGAAGCAAGCGTAGAGGTGAAGTAAATGGCAGAGTACACTAGAAAGCAAGTAGTAGATGAAGCTCACAAACTAGCCAATATGATGGCGAATATAGAAGAAATCGACCGCTTTAAGCAGTTGGAAGCGAAGTTGAATGAGAACCAGAAAGTTCAATCTCATATAAAAAAGATTAAAGCGCTACAAAAACAAGCTGTAAACTTTCAAGCTTATGGAAAGTCAGAAGCATTAGAGCGTGTAGAAAAAGAAATTGATCGTCTGCAGAATGAGCTGGATGAAATTCCTGTAGTAGCAGAATTTAAAGAAAGTCAAACCGTCATTAATGATATCCTGCAAATGGTTTCAAGTACCATTTCTCGTGAAGTGACAAACGAAGTTATTCGCTCCACAGGTGGAGACCTGCTTAAAGGTGAAACGGGATCAAAAACAAAAGGAAGCAGCTGCGGCTAATTCCCTGATTTGATATCACAAAAAAATATTTTTTACGCTCAAATACATGTCCGCCATAGGGTTTATCCCTTTGGCGGATTTTTTTTCGTACAGTTTTTTGGGCTCTTGCATAGAATAAATTAAACACGTCCTTAGGTCTTTATCATGTTAGTAACCATTCGCCCAACCCCTGCATAGGATGGGTGGTAGAATAAGGAGGAGTGAAACCCTATGTCTTTTTTTGAGCGTGATTACAGGGAGATCATTACTAAAGCTGTAATTGGGAAAGGTAAAAAGTTTACAGAATCCACGCACACGATCAGCCCCTCGCACCGCCCGACAAGTATCCTGGGTTGTTGGGTCATCAATCACATTTACAATGCAAAGAAAAAAGGGGAGCATGTGGAGGTCTCGGGAAGCTACGATGTGAATGTCTGGTATTCGTATAATGATAATACGAAAACCGAAGTAGTCACAGAACGAGTGAACTATTGTGATCTTGTTAAACTCTCTATCAAAGATGACAACTGTATTCATGACGACGTGGAAGTAATTGCAAAAGTTGTTCAACAGCCGAATTGTTTAGAGGCAAATATAACGGCCAATGGTCAAAAAATCGTTGTAGAAGTGGAAAGGGAATTTATAGTCGATGTTATTGGAGAAACTAAACTTTGCGTAAAAGTCGACCCGCATGGCTGTGATAAGGACGAAGATTATGAATATGAGCTATCATCTGATGATTTTTCAACTATTGAAACTGATTTTCTTCCTTCTTCCAGCAGTGACGACGATAAGCATGATTAAATACAGATTCCTTGCTGACTTCAGCGAGGATTTTCTTTTTTTTTAATACAGTTAAAGCATTGGATAGATGTATATATGCTTTTCTAGGAATTTTCTAAAAGTCGGCGGTAGGATTTTTTTAAATGGTGAGGGTAACTTTTTCCTTCTTTCAGTTGAGTATGCTTTCGTTCAAGAGAGTTAAGGTTGTGTGCTATAATTGGAACAGTATGAACACAGAACGTTTTGGAGGATTGACTTTATGGCACAATATACACCTATGATGCAGCAATATTTAAAGATTAAAGCAGAAAATAAAGATGCTTTTCTTTTCTTTCGTCTTGGAGATTTTTATGAAATGTTTTTCAACGATGCGCTCCGTGCTTCCAAAGAGCTCGAAATTACATTAACAAGCCGTGACGGTGGAGCTGAAGATCGGATACCCATGTGTGGAGTGCCTTATCATTCAGCTGAAAATTACATAAAGCAACTAGTTGAAAAAGGATTTAAAGTAGCGATCTGCGAACAAGTTGAAGATCCAAAAGTGGCCAAAGGAGTGGTGAGGCGTGAAGTAGTTCAGCTCATTACTCCCGGGACAGTCATGGAAGGCAGTATGCTTGAGGAAAAGGAAAATAACTATCTTGCTTCCCTCAGTGAGTTTAATGATGGTACGTACACGGTTAGCTACAACGACCTGACCACAGGAGAAAACAATGTGGCATTAATCACTGGAGGGTTTGATGCAGCAATCAGTGAATTGTACAGCCGTCCTGTTAAAGAAATTGTTGTAGCAAGTGACTTTAATCACGAACAGCAGGAAATCCTTGAAGATCGACTCGGCTACACCATTTCTCATCAGGATGAGACATCCATACAAGAAGAATTTCAAGAGTTAGTAAAAGAGGTACGACAGGAGAAGCTTCTTATCGGCTTTGGTCGTCTGCTACAATATATTCAATTGACGCAAAAACGCTCCCTTGATCACTTGCAGCCTGTTCGAGTGGTTGAATTAAACCAGTATATGACCCTTGATATGTATTCAAAAAGAAATTTGGAGTTAGTCGAAACTCTCAGGAAGCAAGGAAAGTCTGGCAGCTTATTGTCGGTTGTAGATAAGACAATTACGGCTATGGGAGCAAGGATGTTAAAGAAATGGATGGAACGTCCTCTTCTTACAAAGCAAGCGATAGAAGCTCGGCATGATCAGGTAGAAGGCTTATTGGATCAGTTTTTCGAGAGGGAAACACTTCGAGAGCAATTAACTTCTGTATATGACCTCGAACGGCTCGCCGGTCGTGTAGCCTACGGCAATGTGAATGCCAGAGATCTAATTCAAGTGCGAAATTCGTTAAGAAAAATACCTGAAATTCTGGAAACGCTGGGGTCTTTCAATCATCCTTCAATGAAGCGCCTCTACGAAAAAATAGATCCGCTAAATGAACTCAAAGAATTATTAGAAGGAAGTATAGCAGAAGATCCGCCAATTACGATTAAAGAAGGTGGATTGATTCAAGACGGTTTCAACCAGCAGCTGGATGAATACCGTGATGCTTCTAGAAATGGAAAGCAATGGATCGCTCAACTGGAGAAGAAAGAAAGAGAAGCCACGGGAATCCGGTCTCTTAAAATCGGTTACAATCGTGTGTTCGGATATTATATTGAAGTAACGAAGGCGAATTTGCGTCACCTGCCTGAAGGAATGTACGAACGGAAGCAGACATTGACGAATGCCGAACGATTTATTACACCTGAGTTAAAAGAAAAAGAAACCATGATTCTTGAAGCCCAGGAGAAAAGTGTAGATTTAGAATATGAACTTTTTCTTGAAGTAAGGGAAAAAGTAAAAACGTATGTTCAGGAACTTCAGCGATTAGCTGAACAAATCAGTCGTATTGATGTACTTCAGGGGTTTGCTCAAATTGCTGAGACAAATGGATACGTGCGACCTGTATATGGAGAAGCCAGATTAGTGGACATCAAGCAGGGGCGTCACCCTGTGGTAGAGAACGTACTTAAAGATGAAACCTTCGTTCCGAATGATATTTATATGAATGAAGAAACCGATGTGCTTCTTATTACGGGGCCGAATATGTCTGGTAAAAGTACGTACATGAGACAGCTTGCATTGATCGCAATTCTTGGCCAAATGGGTAGTTTTATACCATGTGAATCTGCTACTCTTCCAATATTTGATCAAATATTTACAAGAATAGGAGCGGCTGATGATCTTGTTTCCGGTCAAAGTACCTTTATGGTTGAAATGCTTGAAGCGAACCATGCTCTTAGTAATGCGACAGAACACAGTATGATTCTGCTTGATGAAATAGGACGTGGTACAAGCACCTACGACGGTATGGCACTTGCTCAATCGATCGTGGAGCATATCCACGAGCATATCCGTGCAAAAACATTGTTTTCCACTCATTATCATGAGTTAACTTCATTGGAAAACCAGCTTGAGCGATTGAAAAATGTCCACGTTCGTGCAGAAGAATACGAGGGAAATGTGGTGTTTCTTCATCAGATTAAAGATGGACCGGCAGATGAAAGTTACGGTATTCATGTAGCAAAACTTGCTGATCTCCCCTCCTCTTTAATAAATCGCGCCACCGCTCTTCTTACCCAATTTGAAAGTTCCAATTCGTCTGCTGAAGAGACGAGCGCTTCATTAGAAGAAGAGCAGCTTACCATGTTTGTAGAAGAGCAGAAACCCAATGCGAAAAAAGGAACGAAATCAAAGTCAAATGTAGAATCCTATCTTAAAGGACTGGATTTAATGGAAATGACTCCAATGGATGCTATGAATGAACTATATCAATTACAAAAACGGATCAAATCATAAAGGAGGAACAGAGATGGCGCATGTTCAACTTATGCCGGACCATTTATCTAATAAAATAGCTGCTGGAGAAGTTGTGGAGAGGCCAGCCTCTGTTGTCAAAGAACTCGCTGAGAACAGTATAGATGCAGGAGCTTCTTGGATTACGATTGAACTAATGGAAGCTGGTTTACAAAAGATACGCATTACAGACAATGGGGCAGGGATGGAAGAGGGAGACTGTGAAAGAGCTTTTTACCGTCATGCCACGAGTAAAATCAGTAGTGAGAATGATCTATTCCACGTACGGACATTGGGCTTCCGTGGGGAAGCCTTGGCCAGTATTGCAGCTGTAAGCCGCCTGAGGGTTCAAACATCTACAGGAGACCAAGCAGGAACGAAACTCGACTTGGAAGGCGGGAAATTAATGAACAAAAGCAAAAGTGATGCCAGACAGGGAACGGACATCACCGTCGAAGAACTGTTCTTTAATACTCCTGCCCGTTTAAAATATATGAAGACGATCCACACAGAGCTTGGCCATATTACGGATGTGCTAAACCGTATGGCACTCGCTCATCCAGAAATTAAATTTAAATGCACTCATAATGATAAAGAAATATTTCAGACCAACGGCAGGGGAGACCTGCTACAGGTAATTGCAAAAATCTATGGTGTGAATGTAGCAAGGAAAATGGTCCCTATACAAGCAGAGACTCTGGACTTTAAAGTAACGGGATATATTGCAAAACCTGAAGTGTACCGTGCTTCCCGTAGTTATATGTCGACTATTATTAATGGACGTTTTATTCGCAGCGTTCCCTTGAACAAAGCAGTATTACAGGGTTACCACACATTACTCCCGATTGGGAAAAGTCCAATCGTGGTGCTTAATATTGAAATGGACCCAATACTTGTAGATGTGAACGTGCATCCAGCTAAATTGGAAGTCCGATTCAGTAAGGAAAAGGAATTGTTTGAAGCCCTGCAGGAATCCATTACGAAAGCTTTCCGAGAGCAAAGACTCATACCTGAGGTTCAGCATGCCAACCCTAAACCGGAAAAGAAAGAAAAATCCACACAGGGTTCTTTTGATTTTTATACGGGACAGAAAAGGACAGCTCAAGATGCTGGAAGACATTCAATGGATTCTATTACAGATGAGGGCTCAAACCTTAACAATGCCGAGGAGGAAGTTTCCCTTTACAGACGACAGGATACTCTAGTGAAAGAAGAGGTGCCTGTTTTTGAAGCAGAGGAAAGTCCTGTCAATGAAGAACAGGATCGCGAGGACATTCCATTAAAAGAAGAGAAGGAACCGAGCCGTGTACCGGCAATGCATCCTGTTGGCCAGGTGCACGGAACATATATCATTGCTCAAAATGAAGATGGGATGTACATCGTGGATCAGCACGCCGCACAAGAGAGAATTAAATATGAATTTTTCAGAGATAAATTAGCAGAAGTAGATCATGAGGTTCAAGAATTACTAGTGCCGCTCACTTTTGATTTTAGTAAACAGGAATCATTAAAAATTGAGGAATATAAAGAAGAGCTTGAAAAAGTTGGTCTATTCTTTGAGACATTCGGAGAGCAGAGTTATATTATCCGGAGTCATCCTCAGTGGTTTCCGAAAGGATTCGAAGAAGAAGTTATTCATGAAATAATTGATCAGTTAATGAATGAAGATCGCATTAATGTTCTTAAATTAAGGGAAGAAGCAGCTATTCTAATGTCCTGCAAACGATCCATTAAAGCGAATCATTATTTAGATAACGCAGGAATGGCGCGCCTATTAGAAGATTTAAGAACGTCGACTGATCCATTTACATGTCCGCACGGACGACCGATTATTGTTCACTTTTCAGAGTATGAAATGGAGAAAATGTTTAAAAGGGTTATGTGAGGTACTTTTAAAAGGCCAACACCTATACAAAGGTGTTGGCCTTTTCAGGCTGTTGAGAATCTTTCCTCAATAGCCTTATTTTTCTATTTATTTCGACAAATTCGTTATATAATAT
>NZ_JBAPTY010000328.1:0-4160 GCF_049282395.1 Halobacillus sp.
ATGCTTATATAAAAGGCTATCTCGCATAGTTCCAGTCTGAAAAAGTATTTACGCCCATATGGTTACTTCTTATCAGCGGATGAAGGACGAACCCGTTTCGAGTCTCTAATTCGGCCGGGTCCGGAGGGGGACGATGAAGACTCCTGCGGGATGAACATGATCGGTGAGATCCCCGCAGGGCTGTTAAGCCCGAGGAAGCTCAGCACATGCCCGCGGAAAGCGAAATCGTCCCCCGGAGGACCTTCCGCTCAATACAAATATCTCGAAATCAAGTCTTCAACAAACGGGAGCTTTACCTTATTAACAACACGGAAGTTTAACATAGCCAACTTAAAAAAGAGCAAGGAACCCTATGGGCGCCTTGCTCTTTTTAATGATGAATCAGCCGATGATCATTGGCTCCCGAGGGTATCGGTAATTATCCGCAGTCACTCTTCCTCTTAAAATAAATAGGAAAGAAAAGATGCCGATCCGCCCGATGAACATGAGACCAATGATGATGATTTTTCCAATGGAATGAAGGTCTGAAGTAATGCCCATTGATAGACCCGTCGTACCAAAAGCCGAGCAAGCTTCAAACATGACTTCAAGCAGTGAGAATTGGGGCTCAAACAGGGAGAGTAAAATGACAGCCCCGCATGTAATCATAATGGCAGTGCTGATAACAATGAACGAACGGAAAATATCCTCCTGGTCAATTTCTCTATGGAAGATGCGTACATGACTTCTTCCTCGCGCATAGGCAAAAATCGCAAGCAGCGTGATTGCGAACGTAGTGGTCCTTATGCCGCCGCCCACGCTGCTTGGTGAGGCTCCGATAAACATAAGTACACAAATGACTAATAACGTGGATGGCGTAAACTCACTCACATCCATCGTAGCAAGGCCGCCGTTTCTTGTCGTTACCGATTGGAAAAAAGCATAGAAAAACGATTCGTGCCAGGATTTATCCTGGAAAAAATGAGTGCGGTCAAACAGGTAAATAAGCACGGTTCCGATCAGAACGAGCAGACCGAAAGTTACTGAAGTAAGCTTTGTGAATAAAGAAAAGTTAAAAAAGTCTTCATTTCTTCTCGAAAGGTAATCTTTCACTTCGATCAAAACAGGGAACCCAATTGCTCCAAGCGTAAGCAGAAGGATATTAATAAACTGTACAAAATAATCGCTTTCGAACATGACCAGCGAGGACCCCGTTATATCGAATCCAGCATTCGTCGTTGCACTGACAGAAGCAAAAGCCCCCTGGACAAATGCTTCGCTTGTGGTCGGGAAATATTGGGTGAAATAAACCCCAAGAATAAGAGCTCCTATGATTTCGATAATGACGATAATCAGTAAAATCTGCCGGATCAGCTGGACCATTCCGGCGAAAGTTGAGCGGTTTTGATCCGTTTTAATGAGCTGTCGTCTTTTTAAACCGATTTTTTGGCCGAGCAGCAGCCAGATAAACGTTCCAAGCGTCATGACGCCGATTCCGCCAAATTGGAGAATAAACATTAATACGAAATAACCGGGCGTATTAAAGGTGTCAACTGTAGAGACCACGGTTAACCCTGTGACGCTGATAGCACTTACGGCAGTAAACAAACCGTCAATAAAGCTTAGATGTACACCTTCCCGGTGAAGAAAAGGCAGGCTGATCAGCAGGGTAGATAGTAAGGCTGCCGATATATAGAATAATACAATAATTTGAAAAGGAGAAAGCTTGTCAAAAAAGTGTGGAGTTTTAAATGCATGTGCCATGAATGAGTACTCCTTAAAAATAGAATAAATGCTGTACCGTCTGTACTTATGGATTTTATAGATATTTAGAGAACATAGCAAGAGTAACTCGTGGGAGAAAATGGATGACCTGAGGTGGGAATTTATGGTTGCGGGGGAGGCGGGGGTTGTCTATGATGGGAGGAAGAGTGTTGGAGGGAGGAAGTGTGTATGGATATTCGTCATTTGCAATATTTTATTGAGGTTGCGAGGTTCAGCAGTTTTACGAAAGCGGCAGATCATTTATTCATCAGCCAGCCGACGATTAGTAAAATGATTAAAAACCTGGAAGCGGATCTGGGGGTCGAATTATTTGAACGTTCCCGTAAGAAAATTACCCTTACCGATGCCGGGAGGGTCATTTTAGCTCAGGCAGAAGTTATTGATAAAGCCTTCAATAACCTCCAGACGGAGCTTGATGATCTTCTCGGCCTTCAGAAAGGGCACATACGGATTGGGCTTCCTCCAATTATGGATGCGGATCAGTTTATTAAAGCGCTCGGAGGATTTCACGATCAATATCCTCATATTACATTTCAGCTTCTGGAAAATGGAGCCAAAAAAATAGAAGACAATATCATTCAGGAAGAGCTAGATGTAGGAATCACGGTACTGCCTACGGAAGAAGAAAGATTTGATTACTTCTTCCTTATGAGTGAGGAGCTGAGTGTTGTACTTCCACCGTCTCACAAGCTATCCGGACGTAAACAGATTCATTTAAAAGAATTGGAAGAGGAATCGTTTATTCTTTTTAACAAAGATTTCGTATTGAATGATCGGATTGTATCAGCCTGTAAGGAAGCGGGTTTTCTCCCTCAAGTCGTTTCGGAGAGTTCCCAGTGGGATTTTATAGGGAAAATGATCACCGCGAACCTTGGAATCTCGATTCTTCCAAATAGTGTCGCTCATTTATTAAAAGAAGATGTCAGAATCATAAAAGTCGTCCAGCCTGACCTTGAATGGGACTTAGCGATTATATGGCCTAAGGATCGATATTTAGCTTATGCCACGAAAGAATGGCTGAAGTTTACACAGGATCGTATAGCCACCCAGGTTGGGAAGGAACAGCCCCTTAACGAATAAGCGGGCTGTTTTTTTATGCCTGGATTGAATCGATGAAAACATTTACATAGATAATGTCTATATAAAGCATGATGAATAACTATTTCACTTTCTTGGAAAAGGCTCTTACACTGTATTTATACCCCTTTTTGTAGAGGCATGTCTTTACGAATAAGCGCTTATGAAGAATTTTTTACAGAGAGGAACGATAAAGCAATGGATGCCAAAAAACCAAAAGAAAGTTTAATTATCAGCACGGACCAAGTGCTTGTGAACGATTTAAATAACTATAATACGCTGTTCGGCGGCGTTTTGATGAAAAAACTAGATAATAGTGCCACATTATCAGCGAGGCGTCATGCCCGTGTGAAAGAATGTGTAACGGCTTCAACAGACTCGATCGATTTCCTGAACCCGGTTCATCAGTCGGATTCGGTTTGTGTAGAGTCCTTTGTATCGTACACTGGGAACCGTTCTATGGAGATTTTCTGTAAAGTAATCGCAGAAGATATGATTACCGGCAGAAGAAGAATGGCAGCAACAGCGTTTCTAACGTTCGTGGCGCTGGATGAGAATAAGCAGGCGGTGCCGGTTCCTGATGTAATTCCTCAGACTGAAGAGGAGAAGTTTCTCTATGAGTCCGGTGAAGAAAGGGCTCAGACCCGAAGAGTACGCCGTAAGCACAGTAAGCAATTGACGGATATTATCGGCCTTGAAAAGCCCTGGGAGAAAGGAGAATATTTATATGGTGAAAACATTAGCCAGTTTGGGTGATCTGTATGCAGCTAAGGAAGATTTTGGAGAGTTGAGAAATCAGCATTCGGAGGTGTATGAACAGCTTCTTCATGTAGTAAGTCTGACTCGCCAGCTTCAAATGAAATATGGTTATATGGGCAGTCTGCTCATGGATGAGGACATCACGGTATATGAACCAGAATATATGAAGGACTCGATTCTTACCCTTTATCAAAAAGAGGTTCAAAAGCTGACCGACCACCAGGACGTGGAAGTCGTGAGACAAACGTTAACGAAGCACCGTGAAATCGGCTATCCTAAATTATTCTTACTTATCTTAGGGGCAAAGCCGGAAATGTTGAAAGGCTCGACGATTTTCAAATAACGTTTTTCTGAAAAAACAGGCACACCGGAACATTATCCCGGTATGCCTGTTTTTTTAGGCTATGTTAAATCAAAGTGTTGCTCTTAAAGAAAAGCTCCCGATACTGGAAGACTCAGTTTCAAGATAAATGGGTCCGTTAAGTAAGATGGGTAAGGGTTGGTGGGGAAATAACTCGCTTTCCTGTGGGGGAACTGGCAAGCCTCCTCAGTCGTTAACA
>NZ_JBAPTY010000329.1:0-8491 GCF_049282395.1 Halobacillus sp.
GGTCCAATGTCGATTGAAAGGGCACTTAAAAGCATGACGATGAAAATAAAGGTACTAGAATAGGAAAAAATATTAATAGCCAGTTTTTCAAGCGTCTGACTTCGTCCCTCTGATAATTTCCGCTGGTTGCTCATCCGTTTCATTGCCGCGCCAATGGCTTTTTTACCAAGCGGCTTCACTATAGCAAAGGCAATCAGTAAAAGGAGGATCTTGAGCCCTCCAGTGATAATCCACTCCACGACAACGGAAGGATTGAATTTAAAACCTTCTTCAAATATATTCATTTTACGACTCCTTTCTCCAAAACTTGCTAGGGTTCCTTTATAGAATATCGGAAAGTCCAGAATCATTTCAATTATTATTACGTTTTTTGACAATTCATGGAGAACATTTCGGGTGACACATATATAGTTTTACTTTTCTGATGAACTATTGTTTAATGAGAAACGGAGTAGCACATACTAATCGTAAGAAAACTTTCTACGGGAACTGATCAGATTAAATTAATTATTAACTGAGATTGACTATAATTAATGTTCTCGTTATACTAGGTACTGTGATAAAGACAGTAATTACAGGTTTACATTATTTTTTCGGAGGGATTCAAATGGCAGAACGTATGGTAGCCAAGCAAGCACCACGCTTTGAAATGGATGCAGTACTTCCTAACAAAGAATTCGGTAAAGTTTCACTGGAAGAGAACATGAAGAACGACAAATGGACAGTCCTTTTCTTCTACCCTATGGACTTCACATTTGTATGCCCTACAGAAATTACAGCGCTATCTGATCGTTTCGATGAATTCGAAGATCTGGATGCAGAAGTAATCGGGGTATCTACAGATACCATTCACACCCACCTTGCGTGGATCAATACTTCCCGCGAAGATAATGGTCTAGGTGACCTTGAATATCATTTAGCGGCAGATACCAATCATCAGGTATCTAAAGACTACGGTGTACTGATTGAAGAGGAAGGTGTTGCTCTTCGTGGTCTATTCATCATCAGTCCTGAAGGTGAACTTCAGTATCAAGTAGTTAACCACAACAATATCGGCCGTGATGTAGACGAAACGCTTCGAGTCCTGCAGGCACTTCAAACCGGCGGACTATGCCCGGCTAACTGGAAGCCAGGACAAGAAACCCTATAAATTCCCTTTAATAAAGATTAAGGGTCTAACATGTCAAGTGTTAGACCCTTTTCCATCTTAAACAAAGAAGAGGAGGAATTGATGATGCGTTTAAGAACACCCATGCCTGAGTTGCCAGAAGCAACCACATGGTATAATAGCGAGCCATTAACGAAAGAAGATTTAATCGGGGATAAACCGACATTAATTCACTTTTGGTCAGTCAGCTGCGGAATGTGTAAAGAAGCAATGCCAAATGTCAATGAGTTCCGTGATGAATATAGTGATGATCTAAACGTAATTGCCGTGCACATGCCTCGCTCTGAAAAAGATCTCGACTTAGATCAAATTCAGGAAGTAGCGAATGAGCATGGCATTACTCAGCCGATATACGTTGATAACCGGCACGCTCTTACGGATGCATTTGATAATCAGTATGTACCTGCTTATTATGTATTTGATGAAGAAGGAAATCTCCGTCACTTTCAAGCTGGAGGCGGCGGAATGAAAATGCTTCGTAAACGTGTGAACCGCGTACTTGGGCTTAATCAAAAATAAGGAATGATAGGAAAGCAATTCCCATATAACTATGGGGATTGCTTTTTTTACGTGAGGGCAAGTTAAATGAAGGTATCGAGTGGTAGAGTTATTCACTTAAAGGTACGGATGCCGACAGAGATCGGGACGAACCTTCATAATCAAATGCAATAGAGTCTGTTAAATGGATGTGACTATTGTCACTGGCTGAATGATGTAAACTGGCAGAAATTTTTAAAAATTGGGACGTAAGGGTGGCATTTTATTTCGATACCCGATATATTTATTAATACGTTAAAAATATTTGGAGGAGGGGGATTATGGAGACCTTTAAAAAATTAAAGCAGTTTTACTGGCCATATCGCAAGTTCTTTTTCTTATCGGTATTGTCCTTGATTTTCGTAGCCGGAATTACGGTAGTTTATCCAATAATACTGCAAATTACGATTGATGAAGTGATGCGTGGTGAAAAGTATAATTTAATTCCTTATATTTGCGGTATCTTTATTTTGTTAATGATCGTGAAGGGGATTGCGACTTATTTTCATCAATACTTAGGAGAATACTTTGGAATCAGCTCCGTTTTCACTCTGCGGGATGAGTTATATAAAAAACTGCAGCGTCTTTCCTTTAAATATTATGATAATGCGAAGACGGGAGACTTGATGTCCCGTTTAACGGCAGATGTAGAAGGATTTCGCTTCTTTTTATCCTTTGGTTTTTCAGAACTCATTCGTATTACCTTGTTAATTGTGATCAGTTTGAGTGTCATGTTCTATTACTCCATTCCGCTTGCTCTCGTGACCATGGCGGCTATGCCGTTTCTAGCTATTGTGGTTTACAAATTTGATCGGAGAGTACACCCCGCTTTCCGGCGGATACGGAAGTCGTTTGGGAAACTGAATACTCGAGTACAGGAAAATATTAGCGGCATGAATACGGTGAAATCACTGTCGAGAGAAAGTTTTGAGATTGGAAGATTTTCGGACCGGAGTGAAGACTATCGATCGAAATATATTACCACCTCCAATATATGGGCGCGTTTCTTTCCTCTGATGGAATTTATCGGCAACGTCTGCGTGGTGGCTCTGCTTGCATACGGGGGTTACTTAGTCATTAACGACTCGCTTCAATTAGGGGAATTGGTCGCCTTTTTCAGTCTCGTCTGGTACATTCTGGGACCACTTATGAATTTAGGGTTTGTGATCAACCTGTTCTCCCAATCAAAAGCTTCTGGCGAGCGTTTACTTGAAATTCTGGAAGAGGAAGAGGATATTCAGGAGAAAGAGCACCCGATCGTCGAAGATCGTTTACAGGGTCATGTGACGTTTGAAGATGTAACCCTAACTTATACAAAAGACGACGATTCAGCTCTAAAACATATTACCTTTGATGCGCCTCCCGGTAAAACGATTGGTTTAATAGGGGCAACCGGTGCAGGTAAAAGCAGTATTACGCAACTGATTACCAGGTTTTATGAACCTGAGAAAGGCCGTGTTCTACTCGATGGTACACCGGTTCAAGAATATGGGCTGAAAACTCTAAGGAAAAACATTGGATTTGTATTGCAGGAATCTTTCTTATTTTCTACTACGATTAAAGAAAATATCTCTTACGGAAATCCTGATGCTACGATTGAAGATGTGATGGATGCAGCCAAACGGGCGCAGGCCCACGACTTTATCATGGAAATGCCGGAGGGGTATGACACCCTGCTTGGAGAACGAGGCATGGGGCTGTCAGGAGGACAGAAGCAGCGTATTGCGATTGCAAGAGCCATCCTGATTGATCCTTCTGTTCTTATTTTAGACGATGCCACTTCAGCCGTTGATATGGAAACGGAATTCCAAATTCAAAAGGCCCTGCAAGAAGTCATGAAAGGAAGGACAACCTTCATTATTGCCCATCGTATCTCTTCCTTAAAACATGCGGATGAAATTCTCGTACTGGAAGAAGGGGAAGTGAAAGAACGAGGCATTCATGATGAGCTTGTTCAAAACGGGGGTCCTTATCAGAGAATCTACGATATTCAATATCAGGATAAAGAAAAAATACTCAATGCTTCTAACGCTTAAAGAAAGGGGGAGAAACAAGTGGCTAAAAAACCAAAACATAAACCCGTCACGAATAAACATTTAAATCGTTTTAAATATACTCAGGACCAGGCAGTTGAAAAGCCCTTTAACTGGTCGCAGATGTGGAGACTGCTGCGTTATGTGAAGCCTTATGCTAAAACATTGCTTCCGATTTCGATTATTGCGATGCTTGTATCAACAATTGTTCGTCTGGTCGTGCCAATTTTAATTGGTCGGGTAGCCATTGATAAAGCTATTGGCAACAGTGATACGAATTTTTTAATTCAACTCGTAGTCGGTATTTCGATTCTTTACCTGTTCAGTTATATTGCTAATACACTGCGGATTAAATATGTAAATATTTTAGGTCAGAATGTGATTTATGACCTTCGGCAGCACTTGTTTTCGCATGTGCAGCGGCTGTCTCACAAATTCTTTGATTCAAGATCAGCCGGTTCCATTCTTGTAAGAATTATGAATGATATAAACTCTCTACAGGAATTGTTTACGAACGGAATTATTAACTTGCTTATGGATATCGTCATGCTAACTGGAATTATCGGAATCCTGTTCTGGATGAGTCCGAAGCTTGCCTTAGCCATACTTGTGATTATGCCGCTGATGTTTTATATTTCTACGAAACTGCGCCGCAATATCAGGCGCTCCTGGCAGGATGTAAGAATTCAGCAGTCTCGACTGAACTCTCATTTAAATGAGAGTATTCAGGGGATTCGAATTACGCAATCTTTTTCACAGGAAAGAGAAAATGCGGAGTACTTCGACGGCGTAAATTCCGATAACTTCCAGTCCTGGAATACAGCCACTAGAAAAAGTGCCATGTTCCGGCCTTTTGTAGAGATGAGTAATGCGATAGGAACCGTTATCCTTATTTCTTTCGGTGCCTATCTGATCCTGAGCGGAGATATCTCCATTGGTAAATTCGTCTTATTCGCCCTTTACCTGGGTATGTTATGGGAGCCAATTTCAAGACTGGGCATGATGTACAATCAAATGCTTATGGCAATGGCCTCTTCGGAAAGAATTTTCGAATTTCTGGATGAACAGCCAAATGTAGAAGAAAAGACAAATGCGGTTGAACTGAAAGACATGAAAGGTCATATAGAATTTGACCATGTTCAATTTGCTTATGATGAAAAACGGATTGCTCTCCATGATATTAATCTAGAAATGAAACAGGGAGAGACGGTGGCTCTGGTCGGGCACACCGGATCCGGGAAATCGACAATTGCGAATTTAATCAGCCGTTTTTACGATCCAACAAAAGGAGCGGTTAAAATTGACGGAGTCGATTTGCAGGATGCGACCATTGATAGTGTGCGCCAGCAAATCAGTGTAGTGCTGCAGGATACCTTTATCTTCTCCGGAACCATTCTTGAAAATATCCGCTTTGGTCGTCCAACTGCCAGTGATGAAGAAGTGAAAGAAGCGGCTAGAGTGGTAGGAGCAGAAGATTTCATCAACCGCTTAAGTGATGGATACGACACAGAAGTAGAAGAACGCGGGAGTATTCTATCCGCTGGGGAAAAGCAGCTGCTTTCCTTTGCCCGTGCTTTACTTGCCGATCCGAGAATTTTAATTTTGGATGAGGCTACGGCAAGCATCGATACCGAAACGGAAGTTCGTATCCAGAAAGCCCTCCGTAAACTATTACATGGTCGAACCGCCATTATTATTGCTCACCGGCTGTCCACGATTCGTGAAGCGGACAATATTTATGTGCTGGAAAATGGGCGCATACTTGAGAATGGCTCACACGATGAATTAATGGACCAAAAAGGTGAGTATTATGAATTGGTGAAAGCCCAGTTCCAAATGCTTGATGCTATCTAGTCACTGGATTCTTCAATCACGTCATGGTCTAAAAGGCACCCTTACCGGGGTGCCTTTTTTGTGTGTAATCTATTGTTAGAAGCCATAGGGGATAGGGAATAGAACTTACATAACATTTCAGGCATGCTTTTAGACATTAAAGACCATATCGTGTATCATAAACTTAAAATTAAGACTTTGTGAAGTTTGTCACAAAATAGTCATATACCTATCCCACTTAAACCGTTTTCACCTATTATACTAGGGATAGATTGTCTGAATTCATTAGATTGACTAGCAGTAAGAGGGGGAAGGAAAGATGTTTGATTTAGATAGTGCTACGCTTAGCCGCATGCTGACTGCACTTACTCTTGGATATCACGCGATTTTTGCTACGCTTGGTGTAGGTATTCCCGTTATGATATCCATAGCAGAATTTATAGGGATTAAAAAGAAAGATCCTCACTATACGCTGCTGGCAAGACGCTGGACAAGAGGATTTACCATTACAGTGGCTGTAGGGGTAGTGACAGGAACCGCGATTGGATTGCAGCTCTCCCTGTTATGGCCGAGCTTTATGCAGCTGGCAGGTCAGGTGATCGCTTTACCACTGTTCATGGAGACTTTCGCATTTTTCTTTGAAGCTATATTTTTAGGAATTTATCTTTATACATGGGACCGGTTTAAAAACCCTATGTACCACTGGCTGTTATCCATTCCTGTAGTGATCGGATCTACATTATCAGCTTTCTTTATCACATCGGTGAACGGCTTTCTAAATACTCCGCAAGGGTTTGAACTGGAAGGAGATACAGTTACGTCTATTCAACCGCTGGCTGCGATGTTCAACCCAGCGACGCCTACGAAGGTTCTTCACGTCGTTTCTACTTCTTATTTAACCGCAGCAGCTGTCCTGGCAACCATTGCAGCTATTTATCTATTGAAAAAGAAAAATACCCTTTATCATATGAAGGCCTTGAAGCTTACGGTTGCTTCCGTGTTCATTTTTGCTATAGCTACTGCTATTGCTGGTGACTTATCTGCCAAATTCCTCGCTGAAGAGCAGCCGGAAAAATTGGCGGCCGGAGAATGGCATTTTGAAACGGAAGAAGGAGCAGACTTAGTTGTTTTCGGTACATTAAATGAAAATCAGGAAGTGGAGAATGCGATCCGAATACCAAATGGCTTAAGCTTCCTGGCTCACGGCGACTTTAATGCAGAGGTAACCGGACTGGATCAAATTCCAGATGATGAAGAGCCTCCGCTTTGGATTCACTATATGTTTGACTTAATGGTCTCGATCGGTTTCTTCACACTTGGAATTTCCCTTCTGTACCTTGTGTTCTGGAAGGTGAAGAAGTGGAACGAATATCACCCACTGCTCTTATGGGGGATTGTTTCTCTCGGACCATTATCCATGGCCGCTGTCGAATTTGGCTGGGTATTTGCTGAACTGGGGCGTCAGCCTTGGATTCTAAGAGGATTTATGACGGTATCTGAAGGGGCGACAACCTCTCCTTACGTTGGTTGGATGCTCATTCTGTTTATTGGCTTATATACCGTGCTGTCGATCGGCTGCGTAATTGCGCTGCGTAAGATATTCAAAGGAAATCCAGCTGAACACGAGCTTGAACATCGTTATCCTGAAGTGGCAGCAACAAAGGAGGGTAACTAACTCATGAGTTACGAATTATTAGGTATTACCGTGCTTTGGCTGTTTCTGTATGGTTATCTGATTGTGGCATCGATTGACTTCGGCGCAGGTTTCTTTGCGTATTTTGCGAAGGTTACGAAAAACGATCATATCATTAATAAACTGATATCCCGTTACCTCTCTCCAGTGTGGGAAGTAACCAATGTGTTCTTTGTATTTTTCTTTGTTGGATTAATTGGATTTTTTCCGGATATGGCTTATTATTTCGGCCAATCACTATTAATACCGGGGAGTATTGCGATTGTCCTGTTGGCTATTCGTGGCTCTTTTTACGCCTTTGAAAATTATGGATCAAAAGAAAATCATTTGTACATGTTTTTGTACGGAGCTACAGGCTTATTAATACCTGCTGCTCTATCCACAGCTCTTACAATATCTGAAGGCGGCTTTATTAAGGAAACAGAAAACGGGGTTCAGCTGATGTACGGAGAACTGTTTTCCAACCCCTTTTCATGGAGCGTCGTTTTTCTGGCGATTGTCTCGGTCCTGTATATCAGCTCCATGTTTCTGACCTTTTATGCGAATCGTGCAGGAGATCAGCCCGCTCTTAACTTAGTTCGAAAGTACGCGCTGTTCTGGAGTTCGCCAACCATTATTGCCAGCCTGACCACGTTTATTGCACTCAGTCAGCAAAATCCGGATCATTTTCAGCGTGCAATTGATTTATGGTGGGTGTTTGGAATCTCAGTAGCCTTCTTTATGGCTGCAGTATTCCTGATTTATCAAGGGAAGTACTATGGATGGGCATTTATCGCGGTTATGCTCCAATTCTTTGTAGCATTTTTCGGCTACGGAGCCTCCCACCTGCCTTATCTGCTCTACCCACACGTGACGCTGTCCGGGGGAGTGACGAGTGAAGCTATGGCGATTGCCTTAATTGTTGTGTTCATAGCCGGGCTGTTTTTACTTATTCCATCACTCATTATGCTGATGCGGATGTTCCTGTTTGATGCTGATTATGTCAAAGGGAAAAAGTAATAATAGAATGTTTTGAAGCTTGTAGAGGATCTTAATCGATTCTCTACAAGTTTTTTTATTAAAAATTAATCTCTGTTAAATTTCCGTGTTGTTATTAAGGTAAAGCTCCCGATACTGGAAGACTCAGTTTCAAGATAAATGGGTCCGTTAAGTAAGATGGGTAAGGGTTGGTGGGGAAATAACTCGCTTTCCTGTGGGGGAACTGGCAAGCCTCCTCAGTCGTTAACA
>NZ_JBAPTY010000330.1:0-2179 GCF_049282395.1 Halobacillus sp.
AGAAAATTAATCAATATATTATTTTTAATTTTCTAAAAATAATGAATAGTGCCCAGAAGCGAATTTAAAGCGTTAAAGTGTAACAGATAAACGATTGTGAAAATAGCGGATTGGAAGAGAATATTACATGATTCGTAATAATGTGATGTTATTTTAATGTAATAAACCAGTGTATGAAGTTTATATGCTAACCTCAGAGGATTTGTTATAACTTTAGCACTATATACTTAAGTCTTAAAATAGTTCCATAAAAAAACAGCCATTCCTCAAGAAGTGGCTGTTTTCTATGCAAAATTAATAGATTTCACCCATGAAAGGTTATTCGTTTCGGTCGGATTGGAATGGAAACACCGATTAAAGCAATAACGGCACAGGCCAGAAACATGGGTGTGAATCCAGCAAGTGCGATTCCACTGACTGTCGTGAAAATCAGCAAATCAAAACCAGAATCAAGCAGCGATAGCAATGAAATGGTTGTCGCCCGCACGTTAGATGGAATCAAGTCATTGGATAGTTGCGAATAAATCGGATAACGAATGGCGCTCACTAGTTTTAAGATGAAGATCACTCCAAGAATCACCCAGAGGTACGTGTTAAATAAAGCCGCAAGTGTGAGCCCGGCTACGGCGAGCATTCCTGTGACCAACAGTAAATGAACACGACTCATTTTACTTGTCATCCATCCAATGGATCGTGAAGCCATAAAACCTATGAAACCGGCGGTTGCATAGACGATTCCAATCCAGTATACCGGAAGGCCCGCATCGACGAGCAGTTTTTGATCGAATTTCTCAAATATCGCTGTAGCGGGTATAAATACGAGCGATATGTTCATAAACATCCATAATACTTGAGGGGTTTTCCGGATTGCTTTTACCCCTGCCCATATCTGTCGGAGCGGCGGCTGTTGATCCCCTTCTTGCTGGGGCGGGTTTTTGATCGACAGCAGTAAAAAGAACTGGACCGTCATAAACACCAGACTTAATCCAATCAGCAGCTGAAATTGCTGTTCCGTTAAATCTTTAGCGATAAAAGCCCCTATCATAACCGCTATGATCGAGACGATAAACGTAGCTGAACCAATTTGCCCGATCGCTTTATCCATAAATCTTTCTTCGTTCGAAAGTTTAAGAGATTCGTAGATAAGGGCTTCGTCTGCTCCACTAAAAAAAGTAGCGGCAAACCCAGTTAAAAAACTGCTTAGGAAGAACACCCAGGGTTCAAAGGCGACGAGTAATAGACTATGACTGACTATAGCAAGTGCCGATCCTATTAAAAAAGCTGTTTTTGGTCCGTAGCGGTCAGCCAGTACCCCGGTCGGAATTTCACCGGCAAGGACTCCAATGCTGAAAAAAGTTAAGACAAGCAGAATTAATGACTCATCGAGACCTCTTTCAAAGTAAAAAAGTGTAAGTACCGGTTGGATGAAGCGCACGCTTCCAAATAATTCGGCCCAAAATAAAAAACGAATGTTGTGAGCGGCTAATGTATTCTTTTGCAAAATATAATCCTCCTGCTATACAGTAGTTCGTCTGGTATAGGTGCAGGAGTTAAAAGCTTGCAGCGATTGGATCAATGATTAGCTTGCTTTCACCCCTGCCTCTGAATGAGAAAAAATGATGAAAGTTTTTTGCATGATGGGTTCCTCCCTGATTCGTTGTCATAAAATTTAGTTCCCCTTCTTGAGAAAAACTTCTCCTTTTAAGCAGAACCTTCAAAGATACATATTCAGCAGGAACACGTTTATTCCTGCCTGACTTTGGATCATAAAATGAGCCGGGCAACGGCTGCGCTTTCATTTTACAGTTATTGTTTGAAGGGAAACTGAGGAACCGGTAAGCTATAAGTAGCAGTGTTTTTCAGGAAAATATATCGACGAATTCTGCTACTAACAACTGAACTTATATGAGAAATAATACTTGTTGAATGCCTTGATCATCTGGTGATCTGTGCTTTTTCGACAACGGAAATGAATAATTCTTCTTTCCTTACGATACTTTTACTAGAATAAATATGATAAAATAGATAGAGAGTTAAAACGGCATACATGTGCGCAGCAGCCGAAAAGCCTGCGGCGCTTTTTCTATTTCAATTTTTAAGGAAAATATTAATGAGCATAAGCTCGATCGTATAAAGGTGGTGTCTGATCGTGTTACATCCTTTTGGTCGTTTGTTCGGA
>NZ_JBAPTY010000331.1:0-10942 GCF_049282395.1 Halobacillus sp.
AACACCTTCCAATAAACAAGGATAATCTATGTTTTCATAGTTGTTTACGTGTAGGAACCCTGTTATAGAAGCATTTGAGGCAGATGCAGTATGGCTCCTGTCTCCTATAGCAGGGTCCGTTCACTAGATATCGTTGGGGCGGCGGAGGAAACGACGAGACTCCCACGGGAGAAGGAGCTAGGCGAGACCCCGCAGGGAGTGTCAACGACTGAGGAGGCTTGCCAGTTCCCCCGTAGGAAAGCGAGTTGTTTTCCGTAGCCGCCCTCATCCTTTTTCGGCAACGGACCCATTTATCTTGAAACTGAGTCTTCAACAAACGGGAGCTTATCTTTAATATCGTCAAAAAGGTATAATAAAACCTCTACACGCGGTGCGTGTAGAGGCTTTCTGTTACAGGCTCCAAATTGGAAAAGGAAGCAGTTTTTTTACCATCAGATCGTTAAGACTGCCGAAATGGTAGCCGCGCTTTCTTAGTTCATCAATTAATTGCTCTAGAGCTTCCGCATTATCCTGCGAGACTGTATGCAAAAGAATTACAGCTCCAGGATGGATTTGGTCGAGCACACTATGATAAGCATACTCCCAGCCTTTTTGATTATTTGTTTCCCAGTCCTTAAAAGCAAGAGACCAGAACGCATGGGTATATCCAAATTCTTTTGCCCACTTTAAGGTTTGTTCATTAAACGTACCCCGAGGTGGACGGACAAATGTCATGGTTTCCTGATCTGTTAATTTCTTCACTTCCTGATTAACTTTGTCCAGTTCCTGTTTCATTTGTTCCTTAGAAATTTTCGTAAAATCTGGGTGGCTCCATGAATGGTTACCGATTAAATGGCCTTCATTAGCCATTCGTTTTAACAGATCAGGAGCACTTTGAATGTAATGCCCGGTCACAAAAAAAGTAGCAGGCACTTCTTTTTCCTTTAAAATATCTAAAACTTTTCCTGTATATCCCTGCTCGTATCCATTATCAAAGGTTAAGTAAATAACAGGAGCTCCAGAAGGATCGACATAGAAACCATCCTCTTTTTCCAGCATAGGACCATACCGGCCTACATCCGGAGCTTCTCCATTATTGCTTTTTTTGTATCCCCATCCTTCTGCCTGTATCGATAAAGGCTGAAGAAGAAATGCACAGGATACAAATAAGGCTAGAATAACTTTCCACATGACTACCACTCACTTTTTGCTTAGTATGCGTGAGTCACGAGCTAAATATAAAGAAAGGCAAGTGGGAATATTACCCACTCGCCTTTCTTAAAGAATTAGTGCAGTTGCCCATCCGAAGATGAATAACGGAATATTATAATGAAGGAAAGTGGGTACACATGTATCCCAGATGTGGTTATGTCTGCCGTCCGCATTTAAACCTGAAGTAGGTCCAAGTGTGCTGTCGGACGCCGGCGAGCCTGCATCGCCCAGAGCGCCTGCAGTTCCGATCAGAGCTGCTGTAGCCATTGGTGAAAAACCGGCACTGACGCATATAGGAACGAATAAAGCTGCTAAAATTGGTACTGTTGCGAAGGAAGACCCAATTCCCATAGTAACTACCAATCCTACAAGTAATAATATAAAAGCAATAAAGGCCTGATTGTTTCCTAAATAATCTGAACTGATTTCAACTAGTGCCGTAACAGATTCCGTTTGGGTTAATACATTAGCATAACCTGCTGCAACCAGCATAACAAAAGCAATAAATCCCATCATGCCGATTCCATCGTTAACCACTTTGTCCCCTTTATTAAAAGGAACGACCCGAAAGATAAACATAATAATAATTCCAGCAAGAGCCGCAATAATTAAGTTCTGCCAGACAGCCTGAATAATCAAAGTGACGAAAATGGCAAGAATCGTCCACCCATGCTTCCGTTGAAAACTCTCACTTAATACAGGTTCCCCAACCGTATTTTCCGCTTCAACAAGATTTGGGGCTTCTCGTTTTTTCCGATACGTAATTAATACAGCAATAAACAATCCAACAACCATTCCAGACCCTGGAATAAGCAGCGACTGTGCAATCGAACCGATCCCAATACTGATTCCATTCGCATCCATTGCTTCCTGAATGGTCTCATGAAAAATTAATCCAAAACCTGCCGGAATCATAACGTAAGGGGCTTTCAAACCAAATGTTAATGCTGCAGCTACAGCACGTCGATCCAGCTTCATTTCATCAAATAGTTTCAACATTGGCGGTATTAATATAGGTATAAAAGCAATATGCACTGGTATAACGTTTTGGGATAAACTTGCAACAAAAGCAATAACGAACACAATCATTGTACGTCTGCTTTTTAATGAGCGAAGCAAGAAATTCACCAATAGAGACGTGATTCCTGAATAACTTATAGCGACAGCAAACGCGCCAAGCAATACATAACTTAAAGCGACACTTGCCTGGTCTCCCATTCCATTAACTAGTATTTCCACCGACTTCGTAATCGACTCGCCATTCATTAAACCAGCGGTTATTCCGGCAGCAATAATTGCGATAATGACATTGATTCGTAATAGACTTAAAATCGTCATTACGAGGACAGATACAATGACTGCCCAGGCCATAATCCATTCTCCTCTCTACTTCTATCTTTTATTTATTAGCGATTTACCATGATAAAGTACAATATTAAAAAAATCAACCCTCTTATTCGAGAGTCAACCTAGAAAAAATTCACATAAATAATAATAGCTGCTATAGCCATGCTTGAGCCCATAAGAATCCTCTTTTGTGAATGTTGAATGGACCGTCCTGACACTTTACGGAAAAGAGCCATAATAAGGGTCAGCGTAAACAAAAAGCCGAGCACAGGGGAAATATAAAAAATCAGCAGATCCAGTTCATTCCCCTCCTTTTTAATTATTTGTTCATTTTATTCTCTAATTCTTCAAGCATAGAAATTAAATGGTCAATATCTTCTACAGAAGTGTCCTCAGGTTCTAATTCTTCAATTCGAATCATGAATTCAGATAATCGTGTTTTTAAATCATCGATTCTCTCTTGCTGGGTCATATTAACGAACTCCTTTTTGTACTTTTTCAGCCATGCTTATCATAGTACAAGCATAGCCTTATGTCTATCATGGACTTACTGGAAGATAAACCCTCTAATCTTAAAGCTTATAACCTGCCTCCTTACTACCGAAGATGAAAAAGAATGAATATCTTATACTAATTCTTTCTTTATAATTTGAGCAATTAGAAGAAACTGGCACCTCAGGTCATCCATAATATGGATGACCTGAGGTGCCCATTTTTAAAAAAATAGATGATCTTATCATTACATTGGATGATGAGGTAAACAATTGCTTCTGTTTGTGGGGATTTTCACCATTTAAACTATACGTAAGAGATCATACCTAAAATGAAGATTAAGATAAGCATAGCCTTATGTCCATCGTGGACATACTGATGGATAAACATGCTATAATACTTGCCTAAGAGGAGGTCAGATACTATGGGTTTAGATAATATAGATTTAAGTAAATGGACAGAAGATCCCGGTCGGGCGGTTGTAATTATAAGCAGCGCCATCCTACTTTTCTTATCTGTTGTTATTATCCGAAAAATAATTCAATCATTCTTCAAACGAACCTCTTTTATCGAGGAACGAAAAGAGCAGACATTAGAATCCATGTTCAACTCCATCATAAGCTATGCAGCTGTGATTGGATTTATTTTTATTGTACTCGATCAATTTATTCCTATCGGCAGGCTTCTGGCCGGGGCTGGAGTCATCGGTATTATTGTTGGTTTTGGTGCTCAGAATCTGATTAAAGATTTTTTCGCCGGTTTATTTCTCCTCTATGAAAAACAGCTTCATAAAGGTGACTTTATTACTTTGAATAATACCTTTCATGGAACGGTAGAGGAAATCGGTCTCCGGTTTTTAAAAATCCGGCAATGGAGCGGCCGTCTGCTCACCATAAGCAATGGACAGATTACAACAATTGAGAATTATAATTTTGAGCATATGCGTGTAATTGAAAAAATCACCACGAACTTCAAAGAAGATCCAAAACGCATGTTTGAGGTTTTAGAGGAAGCGTGTGTGCGAATGAATGAAGAATTGGCTGTCTATGTGAAAAAGGATTTAGCAGACAAGCCGATTGAGCCTTTTCAAGTCTATGGGATGACTTCCCTGAACGATCACTATCGAGGTTATGAATATACAGTAACTGGACTAGTCTATGACCTTGTTTACTGGACAGCTGCCAAAGAAACCCGGCGGATTCTCGCTGAAACCATGCATAAACATAAGATCGCTATGGCTGAGCAGCGTATTGAAATGAGGACTTATTCCTCCGAAACGGGAGAATAAGTCTTCTACTCTGCAATCAATCGAAAGCTTATGTGATTCTCTACGGGAATCCAGGCTCCTATTTCCTGCTTAGTTACGTTTTTTACAATAACTTTTTTGTCACTGCCCTTTAGCTGAATGTAAACATCCCCAAAAGCTGCTTCACCTGTTTCCTTGAGAGCAGGAGCATATGCCTGCAGAACACCTTTATAATCTACAGCTACGTCGTAAGCCTTACTATGAGTCGTTCCCCTCCCGATCACGGTTTGGTAAGCAAGCGGAAGTTCTGTATTTTTTTGTGCTTCAAGCAAAATCATTTCCCTCAATTGCTCACTATGGCTGGTTTGAGTAGTCAAGCCACCCTGAACCTGCTTCTCTGCGATTTGCTCATAACTTAATTTTTCAGTCTGAGGGCCACTTACATTATTAAGTTCATTCTCATTAATTTTTTGATATTTCCAGTTCACCGATGTTTCTTTAGAGTTATAAGCAAGCGGCCAGCGTCCAAGGAAGATCTCCCCTCTATATCCGATCGCAAATGGGGAAGGAGTGATCGACGTTTCATTGAACATCTCAATTAGTACCGGGTTTGTAATTTTCACATTTGTATCTTTGAGAAGCTCGTGAGTTCTGCTTTCTTTTTTCAATTTCCTATCTTCGCCATTCTTATTCGTGTACGTGTTATTTTCAGAAATGTTGACCACATGACCGGGCAAGTGGGTATCGTTTCTGTCTTCCTGCTTCGCTTCAACTACGATTCCTGATAAACAAGCCCCCATCAGCCAAACCACTGCAGCAGTTAAAAGTATCTTCCTTACCTCCATTTTCCTGACCGCCTTTCGTTTTTCTTAGTCTGTGGAAAATAGAGTCCTCCTATGCTGGAAACCTCAGGAAAGCAGCTTATTCATAGCCCATTGAGCTTTCGTATCGAAAAACTGAATGGCCGGGCCGATCCCTATTAAAATAACGAGTGTTCCAAAGCCAATCGGCCCTCCGAGTATCAGAGCTCCTACCAATGCAAATGCTTCGGTCAGCGTCTTGGAGATTGTCAGACTGAAGCCGAATCGTTTTTGTAGAGCCACCATAAACCCATCCACCGGATTTAGAGAGAACTTCGATTGCAAATATAAAGCGACTCCAATTGCAATAGCGATAATACCACTGAGAAGGATAATTAATTGCTCCCAGAACGTAGAGAACGTAACCGTATTCAATACGCCTAAGAGCCAAAAATCGATAACTTTTCCCAAAATTAATATAGTGATGACCGCCAGTACATCAGGGCGCTCTTTTGCGATGAGAGCGTTGCTGACAATTAACAATGCGCCGATGATAATGACCCAGTTGCCGACTGTAAGTCCAAAAGACTCTGTTAAACCAACGTTCAGCGCATCCCACGCTCCTGCTCCTAAATCAGCTTTAATCGTTAAGGATATACCAAAGGCAATTATAACAATTCCAATTAAATAGAATATTGCTTTTAAAAGCATGCTTTTCATAAGCTACCCTCCCTTTTTTCCATAAGTAATATATTACATTTTATAACTGAGTCTTAAACAAACGGGATCCTATGTGGAACAAGCTCAAAGGTTGTTTACAAAAACTTTCCATAAAAAAAGAGCGCTTACCCTTCATAAGGATAAGGCTCTTTTATATTACTAGCTTAGTTCGATGCACTCAAGTGTTTCTTCTACTTCAATACTGTTTTGAACTGATTGTACCATCGAGCAATTGTTCCTTGATATATCAAGATTTTTCAGCAGTTTATCCTGATTAAGACGATAGCCTTTTACAGCATAATGGAGATGGATTTTTTCAATTCGGTTCGCCTTCTCTGAGTTGCGTGTAACATCTGCCGTAACTTTGATGTCTTCAAACTTAATCCGCTGTTTGTCTAGTATTTTACGGAAGACTCCGATGCTGCAACCGGCAATGGAAGCTACCATTAATTGATAAGGTCGGAAACCGAATGCTTCATCTCCTGAAATATTTAATTGTCCATAATCAAATGATGTGCGTACCCCGTTCTCTTTTAAATAAAAATCCATGTTCCCCACTCCTTTCGAATTTTTCAAGCCTTTACTTATTATAGTAACCGTTTTAACCCTCGTCATAACCTTCTAAGTAAAAAGACTTGCCCTATTTATTGAGATTCCTTTACGATAATGAAGGTATCATACATTTGGAGAGGAGGGAATTCTTTGGTCTCCACTCGTACAAGATTTTGGATTTTAATTGGATTGGTTACGATATCAGGATTTTCACAGGGAATGCTTCTACCCCTGCTCGCTGTTATTCTTGAACAAAATGGAGTTTCCTCTTCGATCAACGGCCTGCATGCAACTGGGCTCTACATCGGGATTCTCATATCCTCTCCCTTTATGGAAAAACCGCTTCAGAAGCTCGGCTACAAGCCCGTGATTATGATTGGAGGAGCCCTGGTCTTCATCTCTCTTGCTCTTTTTCCATTCTGGCAGGCTTTGTGGTTCTGGTTTATATTAAGAGTTGCGATCGGAATCGGTGATCAGGTGCTTCATTTTGGGACTCAAACGTGGATTACCGCTACGTCCGCTTCGCATTCACGAGGCAAAAACATCGCTTATTACGGACTGTTTTTCAGTTTAGGGTTTACCATTGGCCCTTTAATGACCAATTTGCTTGAGTTTAATATCTACTTGCCGTTTCTTGTATCTTCTGGTCTCAGTTTGATGGTCTGGCTTATGATGTGGAGAGTTAATAATGAGGCACCACCAAACGATCAGGCCACTGCTTACGGAACCAGTTCTTACAAGCGGTTCCTGGGGGCAATTAAAATCGGCTGGGCCGCATTTCTTCCACCGATGGCTTATGGATTTCTCGAGGCTACTCTCCACGGGATTTTTCCTGTCTATGGATTAAGGATAGGACATGATGTGAATGTGTTGTCATTTATTATTCCATCTTTTGCAGCAGCCAGTCTGTTATCCCAAATCCCCCTTGGAGCACTTAGTGATCGCGTGGGGCGTAAGATTGTTATCCTGAACGTTGTATCAGGAGGGATCGCTGCCTTTATTCTGGCGGCCATTTTTGAGGAATCTACCCTTGGCTTATTCGCTACGTTTGCGATGGGTGGATTATTTGTCGGCTCTTTATTTTCGTTAGGAATTTCCTATATGACCGATTTACTGCCACGGGAACTTCTGCCGGCAGGGAATATATTATGCGGAATGGCTTTTAGTATCGGAAGTATCCTTGGTCCATTTCTATCCGGAGCCTTCCTGGATTTTATGCCAGGTCTGTCTTTCTTTTATATTATTGTTGCTCTTTTAATTATTGTGTTTGCTGCCACCGCTTTATCCAGCGATCCTCAGACACAAAAAACTGCGGACGCTTAAGTCCGCAGTTTTCTTTATTCAGACAAAGCTTCACTTAACTTCTCCAGGTTCTGCTTCATCAGACTAATATAATTTTCCTCGTTCTGAATATCTTCTTTTGTCAGCACCGAAAGATTATGAATACGCAGAGGTTCAGCTCCAATTTCACTTTGAACAACCTCCGCAACTTTAGGGGTGACGTTCTGTTCGAACAGAACGTGGTTCAAATTATGAGCTTCTGCTGTTTCAATAATGTTCTCCAGTTCCTTTTGGGAGGGCTCATTGGATGGACTTAAACCGGAAACAGCAATTTGTTCGATTCCGTAAGCCTGCTCCCAATACCCATAGGCTGCGTGAGAAACAATAATTTCACTTTTGGGTTTGTTTTCTAACTGTTCGTGAAATTGATGATCTAAGTCCGTAAGCTTCTGTTCCAGTTCTTCAAAGTTTTTGTTAAATTGCTCCTCTTGCTCAGGCTTTAGCTCTACAAGCATTTCTTTAATATTTTCAGCCAACTGAATCGAACGGATGGGATCCAACCATACGTGAGGATCATTCTCTCCATGATCATGGTCTTCATGATCACTCTGCTCTTCACCCTCATGAGACGTGCTATCTTCTTCGTCAGCATGATCCTCGCCTTCATGGGCATGATCACTTTGCTCAGTTTCTTCCGCATGGTTGTGCACATGCTCCTTTAAATCCATTCCTTTAGCCGCTTCCAATACTTTCACATCTTCAGGTTTCAAAGAATCAGAGATTTTTTGAGCATAACCTTCCAGACCTGCTCCATTATATATAAAAGCATCCGCCTCAGCCATATTCACCATTTCCTTAGTCGTTGGCTCATAGGTATGAGGATCGGTTCCTGGAGGCAGAATAGTTTCCACTTCAGCCGCATCTCCTGCTATTTGCTCCGCAAAATACTGTAAAGGATATACTGTCGTGTGGATCTGCAAGGCAGACTCATTGTTTTCTCCAGATGCATTATTTTCCTGACTTGAAGTATCCTCGCTGCATGCCGACATGACGACTGTTAAGATCATTATAGATAATATAATTGCCAGTTTCTTCACCATTTCTCCTCCTCTTCCATTTCACCGAAATTATATCGTAACGATTACACTTTGTAAATAGTAATCATTACTTTTTGAAAGTTTTAAAAAGAAGTCTGCGATGCCTGGCACCGCAGACTCTTAATGACATTGAGGACATTTTCCATAGATTTCAAACTTATGATTTTCGATGTCGTAGCCTTTTAAATTTTCATTAATGCTGTTCATCGGACAGAATTCAATAGACTTCGTTTTTCCGCATGTCGTACATATAAAATGATGGTGATGTCCATGGGTCTCACACCCCAGCCGAAAATGTTTCTCTCCACCAAGCTCTGTCGTCTCCAGAATTTCCTCTTCCGTAAGCAGGTAAAGATTTCGATAGATCGTATCATAACTGACCCCGGGGAAATCTTCCTGTATGGTTTTTAAGATATCCTTTGCAGCAATATACTGATCCTGCTGGACAAATATCTCCACAATCCGTTCTCTTTGCTTCGTCCGTTTATAACCTTTTTCTTTCAAACGCTGTAAAGCCGTCTCAACATTCATTATACTTCACCCTTTATCCATTGTTGGGTTCTAACCTTTTTGAAAAGAATCGTCATCACAAGAATAATTACGGCAACCATAACAATTGTTCCGCCAGGAGGCACACTCAAATGATAAGATGAAAACAAACCGATCAATACGGATGTCTCACCAAATGCAATCGATAGTCCGATTGTCTGCTTGAAGCTCCTTGACAGGCGTAAGGCGGAGGCCACTGGAAGTGTCATCAGGGCAGAAACGAGCAGTATACCTACCACCTGCATGGAAGCGGCAATAACGAGCGCTACCATAACAATAAATAAAAGATGAATCCAACGGCCGTTCACACCGGAAATCGAGGCCTGCTCTTCATCAAAGGATAATACAAACAGCTCTTTATAAAATAGTATAACAATAGCAATAACCATGATGGTAATAATGAGCACGGTCCACATGCTCGTTCGATCGACAGCCGTTACACTTCCAAATAGATAACTGAACAGATCAGTATTGAATCCGTCTGCGAGTGATATAAGAATAACCCCAAGCCCTATACCGCCTGACAGGATAATCGGGATAGCCAGTTCTTCATAATGTTTATAAAGCTTTCGCAGCCTTTCAATTAAAATAGCGCCGCCAACCGAAAAGACCATTCCCATATAGACAGGATTCCAGTCGTTAATGCCTGTTACCTTCTTCTCGAGCAGCAGGCTTGCTGCAATCCCGGTCAACGTAATATGAGATAAAGCATCCGCAATCAGCGAAAGGCGTCTTACTACAATGAATACACCGAGAAGAGGGGCTACAATCCCGATCAATATCCCGGTGATGGCTGCGTTCTGTAGAAATTCATACTGAAAAAAACTTTCAATCATGATGGATTCACCTCGTCATGGTCGTGATTATGAGTCAGCTGCTGAACAGAATGACCATATAGACGATTAAGATCTTCATCATTGAATTCTTTGTACTCTTCTGTATTTCCGTGGAAATGAACGGTTTTATTCATACATATCACATGGGTGGCGTGTTCTGTAATGGTTCCGATATCGTGCGTTACCATTAGCAGGGTAATACCCTGTTCTTTATTTAAACGGCCCAGCAGATCATAAAATTCCGTCACGTGCTTAGCGTCCACCCCTACCGTTGGTTCGTCTAAAATAAGTAAAGAGGGATCGCTGACCAGAGCGCGGGCGATAAATACCCGCTGCTGCTGCCCTCCCGATAGTTCCCCTATATTGGAATGAGCATAATCTTCCATTTCAACTGTACGCAAAGCCTTCAAAGCTTTGTCTTTATGCGTTTTATTAAAAAATTTAAATGTTCCAATTCTTGAAACCAATCCTGCTTTTACAACTTCCAGTACTGTGGCCGGAAAACCAGAATTAAAACTGTTGGCCTTTTGGGACACGAAACCAATTTCCTGCCAGTTACTGAAATTTTTTATTGGACGATCGTAAAGAGTAATAGAACCCCGGTCCGGTTTAGCTAGTCCCAGCATGAGCTTGATTAATGTCGATTTCCCTGAACCATTAGGGCCTACCAGACCTAGAAACTGCCCCTGCCTAATGGTCAAGTTCACATCTTTTACGACCCATTCCTTTTCATATTTAAAGGAGACCTGCTCCATCTTTACAATTGGATGATTACTCATATTAATCCCTCTCAAAAAATAATAATGATTACGATTTAAATTATATAAGACA
>NZ_JBAPTY010000332.1:0-8039 GCF_049282395.1 Halobacillus sp.
TGAATATGTTGAGGCGTTTAATGAACTTGAGGATCATAAAGAATTTAACGAAGACACGTTCGATGATTTTGATAGGGAGCAGAAGCTGCTTGTAAAAAGAATCGTGGAGAAAAAAATGCGGCCTTTAAAGAGAAAGATCGAACAGTTGAAGTTTATTAAGCTGAGAAAGCTGTATGAACAGATGTTTGATACAGTATCCGTTCCTGAAGAGTTAAGTGATGAAGATTGGAAAGACATTGGACACGAAACAAAAAAAGCGTTAAACAAGAAGTACCTTTATGCTGAGGATGTTACACCTTATCTGTATTTACAGGATCAAATTGAGGGCAGAAGTGTTAATACAGTTATTCGCCACCTGTTTATTGATGAAGCACAGGATTATTCACCGTTTCAAATCGAGTTTATCAAGCAATTATTTCCGAATGCACGCTTCAACCTGCTCGGTGATTATAATCAGGCGATTCATAATCTTTATACTAAAGCTCCGAGTTTATTGGAAGAAGGGGAAGAATTAGAAGAAGATATGAATGTGGAACATTTGTATTTAATGCGAAGTTACCGTTCCACTAAACCGATTGTTGAATTTACGAAGCATCTGCTTCCGGATGGGGAGAAGATTGAAGCATTTAATCGCGAGGGGCAGAAGCCTCGTGTTCATAAGAAAGACAACGAGGATGAACTTATCAAATCTATGCAGGAAACAATACTCAGCAGGAAGAAAGAAGGTCACGAAACCATTGCTCTTCTGACCCGAACGACACAAGAGGCGAAAGATTTACATGCGCGCATAGGCGAGAGTCTCTCGGCCCGTTTGATTTATAAAGAATCACAATCCTTTGAAAAAGGTATTCTTATTCTTCCTGGATATTTAGCCAAAGGAATTGAATTTGATGCCGTAATGTTACCAGAAGTGTCCAGTGCGACTTATAACAAAGAGGAAGAACGGAAACTATTATATACAGCAGCAACAAGAGCGATGCACGAATTGGATTTATTTTTTACCGGAGTGATGAGTCCGTTGCTTCAATCGGTATCTGAGGATTTGTATGAGAGAAAATGAACAACAGCCTCTGCAACGCAGAGGCTGTTTGTTTCGATAAGGTGAATTAGTAGGGGACGGAGGCGTTGTATTGCTATAATGAACGATAGATGTGATGGAATAAAGGAGATTAACAATGATACATGAACTGCTTCAGTCGGACAAGTTTATTATGCTAATAGCTTTACTATTAATTACAAGTATTCTCGTAACGAAGTTCTCAACAAGACTCGGGGTCCCTTCTCTTGTCTTATTTATTGCCGTAGGAATGCTGGTAGGGAGCGATGGGCTCGGGTTAATTTATTTCGATAGTGCTGAAGTGGCGCAGCTTGTCGGTGTATTTGCCTTAATTATCATTTTATTTGAAGGTGGTATGCAGACGAAATGGAATAATATACAGCCAGTGATTGGTCCGTCGGTTACTCTTGCAACTATTGGGGTACTGCTTACCACAGGACTGGTTGGTGTAGCGGCAAGGTACATATTAGGCTTAGACTGGGTGGAAGCTATGCTGCTTGGGGCGATTATTGGTTCCACGGATGCGGCGGCTGTATTTGCGGTGTTGAAAGGGAAAAATATTAGAGACAGACTCGAGGCTACGCTTGAAGCCGAATCAGGTACTAATGACCCAATGGCTGTGTTTTTAACCATTACGTTCATTCAAATTTTAACCACGGGAGAAGCGGAGGTTCTTCCATTGATTGGATCCTTCTTCTGGCAGATGGGAGCAGGACTTCTCATTGGTGCTCTCGTTGGGTACGCCGGAAGCTTCAGCTTAAACCGTATTAATCTAGATTCTAGTGGACTCTATCCTTTATTTGCACTTGGATTCGCTTTTTTAGCATACAGTGCGAGTTCTCTCGCGCAGGCAAGCGGATTGTTAGCTGTGTACGTAGCAGCCGTATTCATAGGAAATGCAGAGTTAGCCTATCGTTACTCGATTCTGCGTTTCCACGAAGGGTTTGGGTGGATGGCCCAAATTGTGATGTTTATTATCCTTGGGCTGTTTGTATTCCCGAACGAAGTCTTTACGCTATCAGTTATGATCGATGGGCTGCTTATTGCTCTGGCTCTGATTTTAATTGCCCGTCCGTTGGCCACATTTATAAGTTTGGCCTTCTTCTCCTTTAGTATAAAGGAGAAATTGTTTCTATCGTGGGCAGGACTTAGAGGAGCTGTTCCCATTGTACTGGCGATTTTTCCGATGCTTGCTGGCGTAGAGAATAGTCAGCTGATTTTTAATGTTGTCTTTTTTACTGTACTGACTTCCACTCTCTTTCAGGGATCATCTATTACATGGGTAGCGGAGCGCTTTAAGCTGGTGTCAGACAAGCTTACCAATCCAATTCATTCCCTGGAATTGATTTCAATCGGAAAAGCAAACGTGGAATTAATGGAATTTGATGTAGTGGAAAATAATCAGGTAGTAGGGCAGACGCTTGAGCATATCGAACTGCCGGATCGTGCTTTAATCAATGCGATCATAAGGGAAGGCGATGTAATCACGCCATACGGCCAAACTGAAATAAAAGCAGGAGATACTTTGTATATCATGGTATCACGGAGCAGTAAGAAAGAAGTAAAGAAATTATTGCAGGCCGTTAAGCCTGGAGAGGACGCTGTGAACCACGAAAAAAACCGAGCTTAAGGCAGCTCGGCTTTTTTCGTAGCAGCTATGATATTTTTGGTCGTTCGCTATGATATGAAGAATACAATTCTAATTATAGGTAACTTGTACGCATTTGTAAACCTTTTCACCATAAAACATGAAATATTTACTAGTTATTTACATAAATTCAATCGAATTAGATCGACAATTGTTATGTAAGAAATAATCCTATACAATGGAGAGAATAAGGAGGAATGCCCGGTGGATAAAAAAATAGGATTTATTGGCTGCGGACAGATGGGACAAGCTATGATCCAGGGAATGATTGATGCGAAACTGATGAAAGCGGAAAACATAGCAGCAACCGCTCTCTCGGATGAAACCATCGACTTTGTCTCAGATGAATATGGAATTCACATATCAAATGACAACAAGCAGCTTGCACGTGAAAGCGATTTATTATTTCTAGCTATTAAACCTTACATTTATCATGGAGTTATTCAGGAAATAAAGGATGAAGTTCCTCCGGACACCGTTATTGTTACGATTGCAGCGGGAATTACACTGGATGCAATCAAAGAAGCATTCGGGCGCAATGTTAAGGTTATTCGCTCGATGCCTAATACGCCTTCTCTTGTCGGAGCAGGAATGAGCGTGTTATGCCCAAATGATTTCATTACAGAAGAGGAATTAGCGGATGTAATGGAAGTTTTCGAAAGCTTCGGGGAAGCAGAAATAATTGAAGAAAAACTAATGGATGCGGTTCCTGCGATTAGCGGTTCTTCTCCAGCCTTTGTTTACATGTTTATTGAAGCGATGGCTGATACAGCTGTTCAGCAGGGCTTTCCAAGAGATAAAGCCTATAAAATTGCCTCCCAGGCTGTTCAGGGGGCGGCGAAGATGGTTAAAGAAACAGGCAGACATCCAGGTGAGCTGAAAGATGCGGTGTGCACCCCAGGAGGCGTCACGATTGCAGGAGTGACAGAACTTGAGCATTCCGGCATGCGCAGTTCAATTATTCAGGCGATGGAAGCTTGTACGAAGAAGTCGAAAGAATTATCAAAAGGTGAATAGACTTCTCAGTAGCCAGATATGACATGCCTGTCGTGTCTGGCTTTTTTTAAGGATACGAAACTTTTAGAGTCATTCTTTCGTATCTATGGTAGATGATTGGGGAGGTATGGTTTATGTGGAGAGAACCGGCACAGCGGATTTCTGAACGAGCGCTGTCCTTATGGAGGGTCTACGGAGCTATTCAGGCTGGTGTGACACTTCTTGTCAGTATCGCCGTTGGAGGAGCGGTCTATTTCTGGGACTGGCCTGAATGGCTGCTTGCGATTGCAGCTGGAGTTATTTTAGTGGAGTTAATCCTCTCCGTCTGGTTAATACCTGATCTGAGGTGGAAACGTTGGCGGTATGAAGTGACTGAACAGGATATTGAGCTTCAGCACGGAATTTTTATCATTCAGAGAACACTCGTGCCGATGGTCCGTGTTCAGCATGTGGATACGGAACAGGGACCTTTACTTAGAAAATATCGTCTGTCAACGATCAGTATTTCGACAGCGGCAACGGTACATAAAATTCCTGCTCTTGATGAACAGGAGGCAGAGGAACTTAGACGTTCGATATCTTCTTTAGCAAGGGTGGCTGAGGATGATGTATGAACCCAAACGACTTCATCCAGTATCTGCGGTTATTAATTTTGTTAAAGGATTAAAAGATTCTGCTCTTCCTATTATCGCGCTCATCTTCCTGAACGGTAACATATTCAGTGGAGGAGTAGAGTGGATGCCTCTTTTAATAACGGTCGGTTTTCTTCTATTAGTACTAGGTGGAGGGGTGATTCGCTGGCTCCGTTTCACTTATAGAGTAGAACAGGGAGAACTGAGGATTGAACATGGGTTAATTCTGCGAAAAAAGCGATATATTCCTTTTCACCGCATTCAAAGCCTGGATTTCTCTGAAGGGATCTTTCACCGTCCTTTTAACCTGGTGAAAGTATCCATTGAAACTGCCGGCTCAAGTGATCTTCAGAAAGCGGAGGCAGAACTTACGGCGATCAAACGAGAAGATGCTGATGAATTAGAAACTATTATTTCAAGAGAAAAAAACAAGCGTACGATTGAGGAAGAAGGTATAGAAGAAGACCGTGTGGTTTCCTCCAGGGAAAAGGTATATGAGATGAAAATGAAAGATATAGTTGTCATGGCTGTTACTTCAGGAGGAGCTGGAGTCGTGTTATCAGGAGTGGGAGTGTTTGCCTCCCAGCTTACCGAAGTTCTGCCACTGGACACGATTTACAGTGAATTCCTTGCCTGGCTTCGTATTGGGGTTCTGGTAGTCGCATTCGCTGCATTTGTCATCTTGTTGATTGCCTATGGCATATCGATCCTGCTCACCATATTCCGCTATGCAAACTTCAGCGTTTTTCTTGATGCGGATGACCTTGTGATTACACGGGGATGGCTTGAGAAAAAACAAATGACTATCCCGTTAAACCGGATTCAAGGTCTCAGAATTGATGAGAATCTAATACGTCAGCCACTTGGCTATGCGTCGGTCACCTTAGTCAGTGCTGGTGGAGCTATGCAGCAAGGTGCCGAGCATCAGCTTCGGCTTCTTCCATTGATTAAAAAGAAAGAGATTGAAAACGTATTGCATCAGATGATCAGTGATTATGAGCTGGATGTAGAGTGGAATCGGCCGCCGACAAGATCTAAACGCCGCTATATCCTGCGTCATTCGTGGTTCGCCTGGGTAGCCGTCATTCCACTAAGTATTTTCCTATTCCCATATGGCCTGCTCGCGATCCTCGCTGCCCTTGCGTTCACAGGAATAGGTTTCTTAGCTTATAAGGATGCGGGATGGAACTTGTCTGATCAGCAATTGACGTTGAAGAGCCGCTTCATTAATAAGCAGACATTTGTTATGAAAAGGAAACGGATCCAGTCAGCTGCCGTTACTCAGACCATCCTTCAGAAGCGGGTGGATCTGGAGAGTATACGTGTAACTTTGAAATCGGGTGTCGGTGGGGCCGTCGCACGCTGTCTTTATTTAGATCAGCAAGACACCCGGCAGATGATGGACTGGTATCGTCCGAATGACACAGTTGAAAAAAGGTCTGACCTCTAGGTTCAGACCTTTTTTATATGCATTTCCCATTAAAACACGAACATTAAGGTTAAAATCATTGATTTTTGTTCGTTTTCATCTTATGATTAGAAACGTTGTGATTTTACATGCGAGACAGGGGATTTAAAAAATGAAGAAATTATTTAAATTAGAAGAAAACCATACGAATGTAAAAACTGAATTATTAGCCGGAGTCACTACGTTCCTTACGATGGTGTATATCGTGGTAGTGAACCCGGGGATCCTTGAAGCGGCTGGCGTACCGTTCGAACAAGTATTCATGGCGACCATTATAGCTGCTGTGGTGGGAACATTAATCATGGCCTTTGCCGCCAATTACCCGATTGCCATTGCACCTGGAATGGGGATGAACGCTTATTTCGTCACCGAAGTTATTCAGCAGGATGTTAGCTACTCAGTCATTCTTGGAACCGTGTTTTTAGCCGGTATTCTCTTTGTCATTCTAAGTCTGACTAAACTTAGGGAAACCTTAATTACCGCTATACCTGCTTCTTTAAAATATGGAATTACTTCAGGTATTGGTTTATTTATAGCCTTTTTGGGACTGCGCATGTCAGGGATCATCGTAGCGAGTGAAGAGACGCTCGTGACGCTGGGAGATTTGACCGCACCAGGTACACTTTTGACTATTGGTGGATTGTTCATTACGTTAATCCTTATTGCGCGTAACGTGACGGGGGGCTTGTTTATCGGTATGGTGATTACAGCCGTAATCGGCTATTTTACAGGTCAACTGGAGATTGGCGGAGTCATGTCCGTGCCGCCAAGCCCTGTTTTCTGGGATATGGATATTTCCGGAGTATTTACGAACAGTTTATATACGGTTATTTTTGCGTTCCTGCTCGTAACGATTTTTGATACGACCGGAACGATGGTTGGTGTAGCTGAGCAGGCAGGGTTTATACGTAAGGATGGTAGTCTGCCACGGGCGAGAGCAGCTCTGATGGCTGACGCTTCTGCTACTACGGTGGGTGCCATGTTCGGAACTAGTCCATCATCAGCTTATATTGAATCTTCCTCCGGAGTGGCCGCAGGTGGAAGGACCGGACTGACAACAGTAGTTGTCGCTGGCTTATTTATTCTCTCCATGTTCTTTGCTCCGCTGGTGGGAGCTGTTTCAGGACTGCCTGCTATTACAGCACCTGTACTGATTATTGTTGGTTGTTTTATGATGGAAGGTCTGGCTAAAGTAAACTGGACCTCCTTTGATGATGCCTTCCCTGCTTTTATTATTATTCTGACGATGCCGCTCACCTCGAGCATAGCAACAGGGATTGCGCTTGGCTTCATCACGTATCCTGTTTTGAAACTGGTAATGGGGAGAGGAAAACAAGTACACTGGATTCTATATGTATTTGCGGTGATCTTTATCCTGCAAATGGCCTTTTTCCCAGGTCATTAAACAAGGTCTCAGTTAACAATCCATATTGACGTTATAGAATAGCTCCCGTTTGTGTAAGACTCCGTTTCGAGATAATTGTTATGAGAAAGGTCCTGCGGGGAACGATTTCGCTTTCAGTGGGGAATGCGCGGAGCCTCCTCAGGCTTCGCCTTCCGGGGTCTCCCCTGTCATTTTCATCCCACAGGAGTCTTCATCGTCCCCCTCCGGACCCAGCCGAATTAGAGGCTCGAAACGGGTTCGTCCTTCACCCGCTTGAGAAGAAATAACCATATGGGCGTATATACTTTTTCAGGCAGAACTATGCGGGATAGTCTGTTATATATGCATTTCAGGCAGTTTAAGGAGGCAAGGATCCTCTCTTTCCGAAGGATCTGTTCTTCTTAATAAAGTTGGGTTGGTGGGGAAATGGCGAGACTCCCATGGGAGAAGGAACTAGGTGAGATCCCGCAGGGAGTGAAACGAGCGAGGAAGCTCAACGTTCCCCCATAGGAAAGCGAGTTATTTCCCTGCCAGCCCTTATCCATCTAACGTAACGGACCCATTTATCTCGAAATGGAGTCTTCAACAAACGGTAGCTTTACTGGAAAATCAATGGGGGGCAGAGACATTAAAAAAAGAGTCCTCAGACTCTCATTTTTGAATTATTTCCTGTTTGTGGACACCCTTAGTTCCCAGATAAATAAACTGATACCAGCCAATAAAGCCACGATTCCTCCTATGAGCAGGCCGCTTGGAGTATAGACAAACATATACCTGAGAAACTCCTCTTTCCCCCATGTGTCTGCCCCGATTCCTCCAATCGCTGCACAAATAAAAAGGGCGGCGAATAGGAA
>NZ_JBAPTY010000333.1:0-7536 GCF_049282395.1 Halobacillus sp.
TGACAATGTCATCTTCATTTTTAAAAATACGGATGAAACCATCAATATGGAGAAGGCCGCTCGTAAACAGCTCCTGAAGACAGGATATATTGCTAAACATTCCTTCGATCATATTCTGGGAAACAGCCCCGCTATCCAGCAAACCAAAAAAATAGCCAGGCAATTAGCCAGTACTGAACTGCCCGTATTGATTCAAGGAGAAAGCGGCACGGGCAAAGAATTATTTGCTCACGCTCTTCACCACCATTCAGCGCGCGTCTATGAACCTTTTCTTGCCGTAAATTTCAGTGCTTTGCCTGAAGATTTACTTGAAAGTGAATTATTTGGATATGAAGAAGGCTCCTTCACTGGAGCTAAGAAAGGAGGAAAGAAAGGATTATTCGAACAGGCGGATGGAGGCACCATTTTTCTGGATGAGATTGGAGATATCAGCTTAAAACTGCAGGCAAGAATGCTGAGGGTTATCCAGGAGATGGAAATCAGAAAAATTGGCGGCACCAAAACAATCCCCATTAATGTGAGAATTATTGCTGCAACGAATAAAAATTTATTGGATTTAATCGAAAAGGGAGAATTCAGAGAGGATTTATATCACCGCTTGAAAGTGCTTTTTTTAACGGTCCCTCCTTTAAGGGAACGCAAGGCAGATATACCTGTGCTGGTAAAACAATTTTTACAGGAGAACCAAATACAAGATCAGAAGTTTGATCCTGCTTTAATGAATGAATTGATCCGTTACGACTGGTACGGAAACATCCGAGAATTAAAAAATACGATCTCATACCTGATTACTGTATCCGATCAGTGCGTTATCACCACGTCCTGTGGCAACGTCGATCGACCCTACATCGTGTAGGGCCGCAGGAATGCGAGTTTTTTCCGTAGCCAGCCCCTCTCTATATTAGCAACGGACCAAAGATATCTCGAAACTGAGTCTTCAACTATCCAGCCTAATAAGCAGCTGAAAAATAATCTGCAACGTTTAACAGTGCCGAAATCTCGGCCAGTTCGTGCGCCGTGTTTCTTCTCCTTAACAGATGATATACTAAGAGTATCGTTCGACAAGTTTCAAAGGGGGATCACGGAAGTTGAAGTTTCTTAAGCGAAAACCATCTAAAACATTCTATGAAATTTTCATGGTCCTCCTAGCTGGACTTTCGGTGGCCACCATATGGCAGGAAACTGGTTACAATAGTTTAATTGTCTGGGGTACCTGGGGGATTTTTTTCGTGGACTTCCTCTATAGGCTTTATAAAAGTGAAAGTAAATGGGGATTTGTGAAGAAGCATCCATTTATCGTAATTGCAGCTATTCCGCTCGATGCTATTTTTCAATTCGCCCGGGTAGCGCGTATTCTACACTTACTTCGGCTCAAATCGATCACGAAATACTATACTCTGCCCTTTATCCGATTTTTAAAAAGACAGCATCTGCTTTTAGTGACTGGCATTACGTTTGTACTCATTTTTCTATTAATCATCCCTTTAAATATGATAGAAAACGAATTGGATTCTTATAGTGACGCCTGGTTTACAGCTATTCTTTCTCTTACTTTCTTTGGAAGATCCGGCTTTGAACCTGAAACGGCCGGCGGCTATACGATCATTGTCATTTTTACTATTCTTGGTGTTATTATACACGGGCTCGTGATTAGCACAGCTTTCGATTACATCGTGCACTCTTCCCTTTTTAAAACCATCAAAAATAAATTAATCAATCACAAATAAACTCCTCCTGATCTAGGAATGGAGTTTATTTGTTTGTATTTTTCAAGAAGAGAAGCCATGGTTTATAATCGGGTTTTAGGAGTTTAATAAATGTCTAAAAAAGGAATAAGGCAGGTGTAGCCCATTTAATGGAGGTGGCCTTATGGCTGAACAAGATAAGCGTAAGCAAGAAAGAGATCAAAGTTTTGAAGAAAAATTAGAAAAAGAGAAATTAATTGATGGCATGCCTAATGAAGAAATAAAAAAAGAAGAACGAGAACAGGAAAAAGGCGAAAAGTCCAAAAATGATTCTCTGACAGAAGAACAATACGATGAAGATCTACGAAATAAAGATAAAAAAGATTAAATGAGGTGTAAAGATGACAACTTTTCAAGCCTATAAGATCGATAAAGACGGAGACACAGTAAAAGGAAGATTGGAAGATCTTTCAGCAAAAGATCTCCCATCCAGTGATGTGTTAATCAAGGTTCACTACTCCAGCGTGAATTTCAAAGATGGCATGGTTTCTCAGCCTGATAACGCCCTTGTGAAAGATTACCCGATTATTCCTGGAATAGACTTGGCCGGTGAAGTGGTCCGTTCACGAGATGATCGGTTCAAGGAAGGCGATCAAGTCATTGCCACAAGTTATGAAATTGGGGTGTCACATGATGGCGGGTTCAGCCAGTATGCCAGCATTCCTGCTGACTGGATAGTCCCTCTTCCCGACGGTCTAACACTTGAAGAGTCGATGATTTATGGTACAGCTGGTTTCACGGCTGCACTATCTGTCTATCGCCTTGAGCAAAATGGGCTTACTCCAGATCAGGGTCCGGTACTGGTTACAGGAGCGACCGGCGGAGTAGGAAGTATGGCCGTAGCAATGCTTGCTAAACGCGGATATACAGTGCATGCGAGTACGGGAAGTGAAGAACATACCGAATACTTAAAAGATCTGGGTGCTGATAAAGTACTTTCCAGAGAAGATGTTTATAATGGCAAAATCAAAGCGTTAGCGAAGCAGCAATGGGCTGCTGCTGTCGATCCCGTCGGCGGCGAACCTCTAGCTTCAGTTCTTAGTAAACTCCAGTACAATGGAGCAGCTGCAGTCAGCGGCTTAACTGCTGGCGTTAATGTGCCTACACAAGTTTATCCTTTCATACTTCGGGGAATTAGTCTCCTTGGCATTGATTCCGTATATTGTCCAATGGAAACTCGGAAAAAAGTTTGGCATCGTATGGCGAACGACTTAAAAACCAAAGAAGTGTTTAATCGCATGAAAGTAGTTATTTCTTTGGATGAAGTAGAGGAAAAATTACATCAGATTCTTAAAGGTGAAACAAGAGGCCGTACAATAATTAAGTTGCAAGATGACGAATAGGTAGTTGCATTCAAAACGCACCGGATTGACAAACGTATCCTTGAATACTATAATAATTAATTAGTGCCTTAGAAAAGGCAACTCGGAAAATGAAAGAGTGATATGTATGAGACTGGCATTCTGCTACGTTTTGATACGACTTAATCACACTGGATCAGCTTCGGAGCTGTAAGGATGCAATAGAGGTAGGGATTGCGTCGTTTAAGTTGATAAAACTACCATGTAGAACTAATCAACCGCGGCAAAGGTTGGGATTCAACAACCAACGCTTGTAATATTAAAAAAACAAGTTTAAGAAAACTTTATTTTTTCCGATGTAACACAAAAGCGGGTCAGACGACGGTCTGAGCCGCTTTTTCCAATTTAAAAAGGTTTATAATATATGTCTTATGGTAATATAACTCGTATAGAAATAGAAGGAGGTACGAAAATGGCTGAATTCACCAATCGATTAGAACCAGAAGAAGTCCGCTTCTTAATGGACTTCTCTGAACTGAAGGATATTGTAACAGAAATATTGGGCGAGGCGAACGATCTCGTTAACGTTGAGATAGATTATGATGAAATTGAAGAACCAGGCGGCGTCACCATCATCCGTCCTATGGTTAAACTGCAAGAAACCAGCAGCCTTACTGAAGAAGACCGTCATAAGATTCTCTCATCTGGATTATCGATTGACCGGGAGCCCTTCGATAATGGAGATCACGCTATGGAGAGAATTTTCGGGACCTCTTATACTGTCCTGGAGGCTACTAGTGATGCAGATGGGAATTTCTTCACAATTGAAATGCCTTTCCGCAGCTATATGGAAGAAACCAAATCCTAGTATCAAAAAACCAGCTTGAGAAAGCCTGTTGCTTTTTCGAGCTGGTTTTTTATATCGTTTAAGTATGAATATTCTTTACACGGCCGACCTGTCCATCTTCCAGGCGGACTTTAATTCCATGGGGATGGGAGGGCGACTTCGTCAATAAATCTTTCACGACCCCTCTGGTCACATTCCCACTTCTCTGATCTTTCTTTAATACGATATCTACCTCTAAACCAGGCTTAATATCACTTCGCTTCTGTCCGTTCATGGTTCATCCTCCCTCTTTCATCGTCTACCTATCATACCATATTTCCATACAAAAAGAGCACCCCTGGCAGGGTACTCTTGTATGACTCTTTCGTTACTATTCAGAATAAGAATAATGATTCTGGATCGTGCCATCCTGCTTATGGATGATTGCACTTGTACCTTTATTCTGAGCAATTTCTTTCGCTCTGTTAATCGCATCCTGTTTATTTTCATAAACCTTCGTTGGTTGATCGGCACCTTCTGCCTTCACAGCCCAACCATCTTCATGAGCTACTACATGTTCGGATTGATTTTTACTATCTGCCATTGCAATACCTCCTAATTATTGTATTAATTGGTATATATCCCCTAAAACCTTGCATTAAACTTTTTTTTAATAATCCGTTTTTTCTTGGATACTTCCATCCTTCTTATGGATAATCACTTGAGTTCCCTTGTTCTCCGCTACCTCTTTAGCGCGGGAAACAGCTTCTTCTTTTTTTTCGTAAACATTGGATGGTTTCTTTGCATCTTCTGCCTGTACAGCCCAACCATCTTCATGAGGCACCACGTGCTCTCCTTTATCTAATAACTCAGGACGGCTTTCATACTGCTGATCGCCCCGGTCTCTGCTTTGTAATTCATCATCGCCCATCTGCTTCGCTTCGTCGATTTCATCTTCAGTTGCATTATCATACCATTCTTTTGCCTGTTCGGTTGCAATAGGAATGGCCCTTCCTTCATCATATCCTTCATCGAGCATAGCATTTGCGATATCAATGGCCTTCTTTTTGACTGGCGTATCCAAATTTTTTAAAGAGCTAGGATAATCATTCATGTTCCAAGGCATCGTACGCCCTCCTTTTAACCAATAGTATAATTATATTTACCGCATTCCGCTTTTCTGTAAACGAAAATAGCTTCTTTACCACCTAAAATTTTGAAGAATAAATGTCTACTCAAAGGGAATAGTTTAATAGGATAGGTGAAGGAATAGTTTATTTAAGGAGGCTTACTAATGAACTACCAATTTCAACCTCTTGGAGATCAAGCAGTTGTCATTGATTTAGGAAATGAGATTTCACAAACGATTCATGAAGAAGTGCAGTCGATATCAAACTTATTAGAAGAACATCAACCAGAATGGATGATCGAATACATACCAGCCTTTACCAATATAACCATTCTTTATAGTCCTCTTTTTGTCTATCAGCAAATAAACCAAACAGACACCCTTCCCTACAACTGGGTGTGTGACCAATTAAGACATATGCTCACACAGAACAAGCGCGATAAAGTACCTGAACCTCGTACGATAGAAATACCTGTATGTTATGGAGGGGATTACGGTCCTGATTTATCCTATGTGGCCAAGTACACGGACCTTAAAGAAGATGAAGTTATCAATAGACACATGAACGGAAATTATATTGTGTACATGATCGGTTTTGCTCCAGGCTTCCCTTACATTGGGGGAATGGACGAGACCATTTCCACTCCCAGAAGAGATGATCCAAGGCTTGAAATTCCTGCAGGATCCGTAGGAATAGCCGGAAGTCAAACAGGAGTTTATCCGATTACTACACCGGGAGGGTGGCAATTAATTGGGCAGACGCCCCTGCAGTTATTTCAGCCTGAAGAAGACCCTCCTTCTCTTTTGCAAGCAGGAGATAAAATTAAATTTACGTCCATCTCAGAAAAAGAGTACCTCGCAATTAAGGAGGGGAAATCATGCTGAAAGTTCTAAAATCTGGTCTGCTAACTACCATTCAGGACCTGGGACGGTATGGATATCAGAAATATGGAGTCATTACGAGTGGAGCGATGGATTCAGAAGCCCATCGAATTGCTAATCTTCTTGTAGGAAACGACCAGCGCACTCCTACAATGGAAATAACACTTAAAGGCCCTGTGCTCGAATTCCAGGAAGATGCACTGATAGCCGTCTGCGGAGGAAACCTCTCTCCTATGATTGATGGAGAAACTGTCGGCCTATGGCGACCGATATATATCAAAAAAGGAAGTGAACTTAGATTTGGAAATCCCAAAAGAGGGTTCAGAGCTTATCTGGCTATCGCAGGAGGTTTAGATGTAGCTTCTGTAATGGGAAGTGCTTCTACTTACCTGAGAGCAGAAATAGGTGGTTATCAAGGTCGGGCTCTGGATAAAGGAGATACCGTCAACTTTGGCGAATTATCAAAGGCTTCGCGAAAAGCCTTTGACGAACTCAAAGATATGGCAGGAAGTCAGCCTTATCAGGCGATGGACTGGTTCGTGGCTACTGAATTCAGCGCCCCTACCCAGGGTGAGCCCAAACTTAAAGTAATGGAAGGCCGGGAGTTCCATCTATTCACCGACGACAGCCAATCTTTTTTCTTTGAAGAAAAATTCCAAATTGACTCTCAATCAGACCGAATGGGCTACCGCCTTCAAGGTAATAAATTAGAACTTAAGAAGCAAATGGATATGATTTCAGAGGCCGTAACGTTTGGCACTATACAGGTTCCACCAGAAGGTAACCCGATTATTCTGCTTGCTGATCGCCAAACTACAGGAGGATATCCTAAGATTGGTCAAGTAGCCACCGTGGACCTCCCACGCATCGCCCAATTAAAACCCGGGGAGCAAGTGAGCTTCGAACAGATTAGTCATAATCAAGCTCAGCATTTATTACTCGAACGCGAAATACAAATTCAACAGCTGGCACAAGGAATTAGATTTAAAAACCGTTAGGAGGAACGTACATGCCTATTGTAGATATTAATTGTGACATGGGAGAGAGCTTTGGTACTTATACAAAAGGCAGAGATGAGGAAATTCTAAAATATGTAACGTCTGCTAATATTGCCTGTGGTTTCCACGCTGGGGATCCATCCATCATGAGGAAAACGGTCAAGCTGGCTGCGGAACATAATACAGGGATTGGGGCTCATCCCGGTTTTCCCGATTTAGCCGGGTTTGGACGCAGAAAGATGGATGTCACTCCTGAGGAAGCTTATGAACTTGTCGTTTATCAAGTAGGGGCATTAAACGGATTTGTAAAAGCAGAAGGGCAGTATCTCCAGCACGTTAAACCTCACGGAGCCTTGTTCAATATGGCCGCTCAAGATAGAAAGCTGGCTGATGCTATTGCCCAAGCCGTTTATGATGTGGATCCTGAACTTATTCTGTTTGGCCTTGCGGGAAGTGAGCTCGTTCAAGCCGGCCGCCATGCCGGACTGCGAACGGCAAGTGAAGTCTTTTCAGACCGTACCTATCAACACGATGGCAGCCTTACCTCCAGAAGGGATCCCAACGCTTTAATTACCGATCATCAGTCAGCGGTAAAACAGGTTATCCGTATGATCAAAGAAAATAAAGTTACCAGTCTGCAGAATGTAGATGTTGA
>NZ_JBAPTY010000334.1:0-4025 GCF_049282395.1 Halobacillus sp.
GTGGGAAGATCCCTTGAAAAGAGATGCCTTTCACACAGCTCGAGCCTTTATTGATTCTTATTTTCCGGATTGCCAGAGTGCGGTACTCTCAGGAAGCGTGGTTCGCGGTGAAGAGACTCCTTCATCAGATCTTGATATCGTTATTATTGATCGGGAACCTTTCCGGAAATCGTTTTATTATTGCGAATGGCCGATAGAAGCGTTTGTCCATAACCAAGATTCCCTGAAAGATGCTTTTTTTATTGAAACACAGCATGGAATTCCTTTGATGACCCGCTTGTGTGCAGAGGGGATGGTCATCAAAGGGGGCAGGGATACAGAAAGGATGATAGAAGAAGCTAAGAAAAGTTTAATAGAAGGTCCAAGCGCTTTGTCTCTGAATAAACTGAATGAATTACGGTACGCGATTTCCGATAGTCTGGATGATTTAGAAGGATCGGAGAGGCCGGAAGAGGATATTTATTCGGTAAGTTCGCTAACCGAAAGTCTTCACCAGTTTATACTAAGATCCAATCGAAGGTGGGCAGGTGAGGGGAAATGGATGTACCGCTCTCTGAGAGACTATGATGAGGCTTTGGCTGGCCGGTTAACAGAATGTCTTCAATCCTTTTATTCTCATCAGGAAAAAAATAAATTGATCAGCTTTGTGGATGAAATTCTGGCTCCTCATGGGGGAAGGCTTTTTCATGATTATTATGCCAGGTTTTAAATTAAGTATGAGTGGCTGAATGTTGTAAAGCTTAGACAGCATAGATATCTTCGCTGTTTAAGCTTTTTTAAACGTAAAAATATTATTATTAATCTTACTTAAATAAAAATTGAAAGAAGGATTTATTGAAAATTTGGCAGGGGGAACTTTTTATTCGCTTACTCTTTCATAATAAATACTTTTAATTCGAAATAAGTTTGAAGTTGTCTATAAATGGGGAAAAGTCTTGAAATGGAAAATTTTTCATGAATTTATACGTGAAATTGCCTGCCTGCTTTTGTACATAAAGGAGGGGTATTCCCAAAGTAAATTTATTAGCCATCCATAAGCTCGAGGTTCATTTTTCGGCTAAAAATGAAAGCGCTTTTACGAAGTTTTAAAATATTAGAGGAAGCTGTAATAATGGGAACCAACAATCGTGCGGTAGCTTACACAGGTAATGGTGGAGTAACGGTAAAGGATATCGATTTTCCGGAATTAGTTTTGAGGGACGGGCCAGGAGTTAACCCGCGAAATGTGGGAAGAAAGTGTGAACATGGAGTCATTCTGAAAATAGTATCTACTAATATATGTGGAAGTGATCAGCACATGGTGCGCGGAAGAACAACAGCGCCTGAAGGACTGGTCCTTGGTCATGAGATAACGGGGGAAGTCATTGAGACAGGGCGAGATGTGGAATTTGTAAATAAAGGCGATCTTGTTTCGGTCCCATTTAATATAGCGTGTGGACGGTGTAGACATTGTATCGAAGGAGATACACATATTTGCCTGAATGTAAACCCGGATCGGCCTGGTTCAGCCTATGGATACGTGGATATGGGAGGATGGGTCGGCGGCCAGGCCGAATATGTGATGGTTCCGTACGCAGATTTCCAAGTATTAAAATTTCCGGATAAAGATCAGGCCATGGAAAAGATGCTTGATTTAACTATGCTTTCAGATATTTTTCCAACTGGTTTTCACGGAGCTTATACAGCCGGTGTTAAAATGGGCTCAACGGTTTATATCGCTGGGGCCGGTCCAGTAGGGCTTGCGGCAGCTCATTCCGCCCAGCTTCTGGGAGCTTCCGCTGTTATTGTAGGGGATCTGATCGAGGAGCGATTAAAGCAGGCGGAAAGCTTTGGTTGTGAAACGATCAATATCAGTAAGCATGATCATATATCTGAACAAATAGAACAGATTCTCGGCGTGCCAGAAGTTGATGCCGCTGTGGACTGCGTAGGTTTTGAAGCCCATGGCCATAACCATCAGGAGGCCCCGGCCACCGTGCTCAATTCCATCATGGGAGCGACACGTGCGGGAGGGGGATTAGGTATTCCTGGTCTCTATGTAACAGAAGACCCAGGCGCTTCTGATGAAGATGCCAGACGAGGTGCCCTGAAGCTTGATTTCGGTTTGGGCTGGGCGAAAGCTCAAACCTTTGTAACAGGGCAGACCCCTGTTATGCGTTACCATCGAGGGCTGATGCACTCCATATTAAAAGGAAAAGCCGATATAGCTAAAGCTGTAAATGCAACCGTAATTGGACTTGAGGATGCGCCGCGAGGGTATGATGAGTTTGACAGCGGGGTAGCTAAGAAGTTTGTGCTGGATCCTCATGGATTGTTGAAAACATAACGGAATTAAGAAAACGCAGCCTGATGGCTGCGTTTTCTTAATTTTGTGAAAGTTCTTTTCAATTTTAAAATTGTGCGGTACGATTCACTATAAATTATTTAGCGGTGTGATAGAATGATACTGCATTGAGTGAAAGTGATAAAGTGAAGAATAATTTATTGGAGAGGAGTGTTTGTATGAGCAGTGGAATGGGTTCTGGTTTATGGAAAGACTGGAGGCTTCATGCTCTCGTATTGATAACCGTATTAGCAACAGAAGCAATTGGCACTTACAGCTTTACTATTGGTCCGGGTGTTGTCCTGTTGCTGCCTATGCTGTACGCGTTAATTATCGGTCTGATTTTATATTTTACCCCTATTGTTAAAGAAAGGCAGTCAAAAAACGCTGAACCGATTATTGTTCTTGGGGTAGCCCTTCTGTTGGCGAAGATTGGCGTTATCATTGGTCCATCTCTGCCTCAGCTGATTGAAGCGGGGCCTGCGTTATTGCTGCAGGAGCTGGGGAATTTGGGCACGATTCTTCTCGCTTTGCCGGTAGCTGTGTGGCTCGGGTTAAAGCGTGAAACGATTGGAATGACCCACTCTGTAGCCAGGGAACCAAACGTAGGACTGATCATGGACAAGTACGGGATCAGTTCAGCGGAAGGTCAGGGTGTCATGGCGGTTTACATTTTTGGAACCGTTTTTGGAGCCGTATTTATGGGACTTATTTCTGGTTTCCTGGCTACAGTGACCCCTCTACATCCGCTTTCTTTTGCAATGGCATCCGGAATCGGGAGCGGGAGCATGATGGCGGCAGCAAGCGGCTCGCTCATTGAAGCTTTTCCTGACTTAGAAAACCAGATTGTAGCGTTCGCTGGCGCAAGTAATCTATTGTCTCTTTCGACAGGCCTTTACATTAGTATTTTTATAGGTTTGCCCCTGACAGAGAAGCTTTACGGCGTCATGACTCGAAACAGGAAAGGGTAAAGGAGGAAGCTTGCCATGTTAAAAAATATTCAGGAATGGTCTTTATTGTTAATTATTTTTGGCGTTACTTCACTGCTTGGCAATTGGATGGGATACGATATTATGCCTTTAACTGCGGCACCTGGAATGCTTGTTCTAGTGCTTGTCTGTCTGGCGGGATTTATCCTGCATCGTCTTATCCCTATTGAATTCCCCGGTGTCGCCTACATAGCGATTATTGGTGTTCTTATCTCCATGCCATGGATGCCTGGGGCGGATTATATTGTAGCTTGGACCAACGAAGTGCAGCTGCTGGCTCTGACCACTCCAATTCTTGCCTATGCCGGAATTGCGATCGGCCGTTCATGGACCGATTTTGTACGACTGGGCTGGAGAACTATTGTAGTAGCCAGCCTTGTGCTGCTTGGTACTTTTCTTGGGTCTGCATTGATTTCTGAGTTGATCTTAAGTCTTCAAGGTATTATATAACAGGGAATAGTTAACTATCCCCACATTTCGTGTATCAGAGAAAAGATAGAATTGTCATGGTTATGAAAGAAGGGAAAGTATATAAAAATACAGGTGAAAGCGAGTGATCGTGTGAGTTCGGAATGGGATTTACATAAAGAATTAGTCAAGGATTACGATAATCGTTATGATTATGATGGCGTAAGCGGAGACCGCCTGGCCAGGCGCCTGCATCTCCTGTCTGAGATCGGATTAACAGACGATGGAGGAAGCATGCGCATTGG
>NZ_JBAPTY010000335.1:0-5748 GCF_049282395.1 Halobacillus sp.
CATCAGGAGGTTAATCATGTTTAACCAAAAAGAAAATTTATTAACGAAGGGCTGGTTTTTCTTTGTCATCGCTTCTCTATTTCTTTGGGCAAAGACTTACTACGCTCTGCAATCTTCATTTACTTTAGATATTGAAAATGGCATTCAGCAATTTATTCTAATCATTACTCCAATAAGTTCATTATTATTTTTCCTGGGACTTTCTCTTTTCTTTTCACCGAAAAGGCGTAACAAAGCATTTATGACCATTTATTTCCTATTATCATTCACTCTCTATGCGAACGTAGTGTATTACCGATTCTTCAACGATTTTATTACACTGCCGGTCTTAATGCAGTATAAGAACTTCGGTGATCTTGGCGGAAGTGCTAAAGCCTTAATACAACCGATGGACTTTCTTTACTGGATTGATATTGTTGTATTAATTACTTGGCTCGTCGTGAAGAAAACGAATCCGACGATTGAATTCCGTAAACGTACCATAGCGATGATTTTCGCTGCTTCCCTTGGGTTTGCAGCGGTCAACTTAAGCCTTGCGGAAATGGAGCGGCCGCAGCTCCTAGTAAGAACATTTGACCGGGCGAAGCTAGTCAAGCTGCTTGGTATCTACAACTATCACGTTTACGATACGGTCATGACGGCAAAAACCTCTTCCCGCCGTGTCTTAGCGGATAGTAACGAATTGAGCGAGGTGCTAAACTACGTTAACTCCCAGCAGGGTAAAATGGGAGCACACGGAGAGTACTTCGGGAAGGCTAAAGGCAAAAACGTGGTACTTGTTTCCCTGGAATCAACTCAGAATTTTGTTATTGATCGCAAGTTACATGACCAGGAAATTACACCATTCCTGAACGATCTTAAAGATGATAGTTTCTATTTTGACAATTTCTATCATAATACAGGTCAAGGAAAGACTTCTGATGCTGAGTTCATCATTGATAACTCTTTATATGGACTTCCACGGGGAGCTGTATTTACAACCAATGCAAGTAATGAGTTCAACGCGACACCCGAAATTCTGAAGGGAAATGGATATACGCCCGTAAGCTTCCACGGTAACCATGCAAGCTTCTGGAACCGTGATGTAATGTATCAAAGCCTTGGATATGACCACTACTTCTCTAAACGAGAATATGATGTAACGGATGAAAACTCTGTGAATTACGGATTAAAAGACATTCCATTCTTTGAGCAGTCCATGCCAAAACTAAAAGGATTGGACGAACCGTATTACGCTAAATTCTTAACCATGACGAACCACTATCCATATCTTACAAACAATGAAAATATGGAAATGATTGAGCCCGCTGAAACGGGTGATGGATCTGTAGACCGTTATTTCCAAACGGTTCGCTACGAAGATGAATCCATTAAGAAGTTCTTCCAGATGATGAAAGAACAAGGGGAATATGAAGATACAATTTTCGTGTTATACGGAGACCACTACGGGATATCTGAAAACCATAATGAAGCCATGAGTGAAATTTTAGGCAAAGAAATACGCCCGTTTGAACACATTCAATTGCAAAAAGTACCTTTGATCATTCATATTCCTGGAATGGAAGGGAAACAAATGGAGACCGTCGGCGGTCAAATTGACTTGAAACCTACTATTCTTCATTTACTAGGAATAGAGCAGGAAAATGACGTTCAATTTGGGACAGATCTATTTAAGAAAGATCGAGAAAGTGCAACCATTCTTCGAGACGGCAGTGTCGTAACCGATGAGTATGTCTATGCGGAGGAAGGAAATCACTGTTATGACAAATCGTCAGGAGAAGAGATAGACTCGAAAACATGCGCTCCTTTGAAAGAAAAAGCAGAGACAGAACTTGGTTATTCAGATAAAGTCGTTTATGGAGACTTATTAAAGTTTCTAGATAGCGAAAAAGAAGAAAACAAACAATAACTTTTTAAACCCACACACTATTTTTAGTGCGTGGGTTTTTCAGTTTCAATAAAACTATGATCAGATGACATGGACAAGGAATGAATACTATGACTCCGATTTCTGATGAGGTAAACTGAAAGTACATTTGGAAGACCATAATCAACAATCATTTTTTAAAATTTTCATCTTGAAAGAAACGTAAAAATGTGTATAATAGTCAATAGACGAAATGACTAAATCGTTCAAATGGTCAGGAGGCGGAAAATGTCCTCAGATAGAAAAACTCAGATTCTGGATGCTGCAAAACAATCGTTTGCTACGTTTGGGTATAAAGCGACTACAGTAGACCATGTTGCTAAAGCGGCAAATGTAGGGAAGGGCACAATCTATAATTTTTTTAAGAATAAAGAGCAACTTTTTCAAGAAATTATTTCAGACCTATTACTTGAAATGAAAAACCAAGCCGAATCAGTCATTGATGATAACAACTCGCTAAAAGAAAACGTGCATATTGCTCTTTATGAACTATTGCAGTATCGTCGCCGTCATCAATTGATGGTGCAGATGGTGCAAGAGGCAAAAGAAATGGGGACACCTGCTGTACAAGAGGCTCTCCTAAATGTAGAGGGTCTTATAACGGGATATCTTCGAGAGAAAATTGAATACGCTATAGCAGTGGGAGATATTCGACCGTGTGATCCAGAGATGACGGCATATATGATGTTGAAGTTGTACACAGCATTTATTATTGATTGGGAAGAGCGGCACGAACCGTTAGGAGAAAGAACGATTTTACACTTATTTGATGAGTATGTATTTAAAGGGTTATCACCATCTTGATGATCCTTTTCTTTTTCCCTGATATGACCAAATGAACGATTTAGTCATTTATTATTTAGAAGGAGAGAATTTACATGAATGCCTTTAAATTATGGCTTGCTGAATTGAAGCACATTGGAAAAAATCGAAAAGTATTCATATCGTTTATTGCGGTTTTACTTATTCCGCTTATATATAGTGGTATGTTTTTGTGGGCTTTTTGGAATCCCTATGGAAGTATGGACCAACTCCCCGTAGCCATCGTTAACTCTGACGAAGGAGCAGAATTTAATGATAGGAGACTGGATGTAGGGAAGGAATTTGTTGATAATCTGGAGGATAGTGGAGATTTCAAATACGAATCGGTTTCTAAAGAAGAAGGATATGATGGGCTAAGCAATCATAAGTATTATATGCTTGTAGAGATTCCGGAGAACTTCTCCTCATCTGCGACAACCATCTTAGATGACAATCCGAAGAAACTCCAGTTAAAATATGTACCAAACGAAGGGTTTAACTTTCTTTCCGCTCAAATTGGGGAATCTGCCACAGAGCAAATGAAAGCTGAGCTTGCTGATGAAATGACTAAAACCTATGCAAGTGCTATGTTTGCTAAATTTGACGATTTAAAAGCAGGACTTTCGGACGCTAGTTCAAAAGCAGAAGATCTTCATGCAGGGGCGGAGGAACTGGATAGTGGAGCTGCAACCCTGGAAGATAAGCTCAATACCTTTACAGATAAACAAATTGAATTAAAGAACGGAGCCCAAGACCTTCATGAAGGAGCTTCACAGGTCACTTCGGGTGCAAATGATCTTTCAGATGGCCTTGTCGCTTTAGATGATGGATATAGTCAGCTTCTTGATGGAGCGTCTCAATCCAAAGATGGAGCTGATCAATTACAACAAGGCCTTGCCGAATCCAACGATGGAGCGTCTCAATTAGAGGAGGGACTAGGAGAACTAGTACAACAATCTAACGGATTAACTGACTCCTCCCAACAACTAGTATCATCTCTAAAAAGTATGGAAGATGGTACAAGCCAAGTTAGTGAATCGGCGTCTTCTCTTTCTGACGGTATGAGTAGTTTGAAAGAGAATCTAGCACCCGTGATTGCGCAGCTGCCAAAGGAACAACAGCAAAAAATCCAGGCTCAACTTGCTCAATTAAATGAAGGAGCAAGCAAATTAGCAGGCGCATCTTCTGATTTGGCCCAAGGTTCAACTCAAATTGTGGAACAAACCAAATCTATGCCGGATAAAGTGGCTTCCCTATCAGATGCTCAAAGCAGGCTGCATCAAGGAGCGGAAGAACTCAATACGGCACAAACCGATCTATATAATGGAGCCTCTTCGCTGGTTAAAGGAGAAGAACAGTTACTTTCAGGCATGCAAACCTTTGATCAAAAACTGGAAAGCGCCACAGAAGGAGCAACTAAACTAGCTGAAGGTGCGACAGAAGTGAAGACCGGAACGGACCAGCTTTCTTCTGGTTCCAAACAACTAACGGATGGTTCTCAAAAATTGGCTAAAGGAGCTGGAGATCTTTCTGAGGGAACAAATGAGCTGACTTCTGGTACGTCGGAGTTTGAAACCAATTTATCAGAGGCAAGTTCAAATGCGAATGATGTTCAGACCACAAAGAAAACAGAGAAGATGTTTGCAAAACCCGTTGACTTGGATACAAACAGTGTTAACGAGGTACCAAACTACGGAACCGGCTTCACGCCTTATTTCCTATCTCTTGGATTATTTGTCGGTGCCCTCCTTATTACCATTGTTTTTCCTGTCCGTAATCCAGTAGCAGCACCTAAAAATGCAATGAGTTGGTTCTTCGCTAAATTCGGTGTACTTGTAGGAGCGGGGATTGTTCAAGCAATTGTAGCGGATACTGTTATTTTGTATGGTCTAGGCTTAGAAGTTGAGAGCGTACCTTATTTCTATTTATTTAGTATCATTACAAGCTTAACGTTTATGGGGATTATTCAATTGTTTGTGACTATTCTTGGAGATCCAGGCCGCTTCATCGGCATCTTAATTTTAATTATGCAGCTTACAACCAGTGCGGGAACGTTCCCTCTAGAACTTATCCCAGCACCACTACAAATTCTCAACCCTATTCTACCTATGACTTACTCAGTAGAAGGGCTGAAAGCTGTGGTATCAGAAGGAAACTACGAACTTATGTGGCAGGATAGTGGAATATTAGGGATCTTCTTACTTGGTTCTGTTATCCTTACGATGACATACTTCTTCGTAACATTTAAGAAACGTCATCCTTTATTTAGAGAAAACGCAGCATAATCAGTTAGATTAAACAAAATAAATAAGATACTCTAACACCTTGGAATAGTACTTGGTAAGTACTGATTCTGGGGTGTTTTTTATTTGTATAATTCAGTCATTATCATCCTCTTTACTATTCAAATAGCACCAACAACTTGAATGGAGGCTTTGTTTTTTAAGGATTTAAATATTGAAGGATAATCACCATTTTAAAATTTATCTTGAAACTGAGTCTTCAAGTTAAGGGCAGGTTAGTTGAAGACTCAGTTTCGAGATAACGGACAAAATGCACATTTTTGAAACTTCATTAAGCTCTGTTCGTATTAAATCTTAAGGAGGGATTTGTTAATGAATATAAACGCTCCAAGCTATGTTTTTAACATGTAGAAACCATTCTAATGTTTTTCATAAATGTAATACATAACATGTTATTAGAAGGGAAGATAGTATGAAAAAAATATTATTCATCATAACTTTACCAGTGATCTTAGTGGGTTGTAGTTCGACAAGTGGATTACAAAAATTCGATAATGATGAACTGAACAAAAAAACGGAGGATTTGTCTTTTCATCCTCAGCTTCCGACAGAACTTCCATTTAAAATAGAACAAGCTGAATTTAGTCACCCTCCTAAAGTACAGCAGCCATATAAGACTTTAACTTTCGATTTTTATGGAGATAAAAAAGAGCATCTTAGTTTATTAACCGTGAACGGAGGTGATGTTTCATCTACTTCTCAAGAAGAATATCAAGA
>NZ_JBAPTY010000336.1:0-37031 GCF_049282395.1 Halobacillus sp.
AGTGAACCCTCGCAGCAATTAGCTGAGGCAGCGCAGACGGGAACGGTTATTTTGCTAATCGTTGGTATTATTCTCATTTTGTATATTATGTACCGTCTAAGGAACAAGAAAAGGACTGATCGAGTAGATCGACAAATGTTAACTTATAAAAGCGATGATCTTCAGTATGGCGATGAGGATCATAAATCAGTTTGGAGATTTAAACGAAGCCCTGCTGACGGTCCAGTAAGAAAACATTTCTTGCAATTTGAGCGCTATGCTCAAAAATGCGGGCTTGGCCGTAAATATAATGAGCCCATCCAAAAATGGTTTGACCGGATTGGGATTACGGCAAATAATATCCATTTATATCAAAAAGTCCGCTATGGAAATGAACAGCTGTCAAAAGAAGAGGAATCCCTTTTTTATAACGAAATCAGAGAATTGGAAAAACAATTGGCTTCCAAAGAAAATAAAAAATAACAACTAAAATTATATGAATAGAGTTTAAGCGCTCCTATTTCAGGAAACATACTTCCTAGAAGTTAATTTAGCACTTGAAAGGAGTCGCTGTTTTATGGATTTAAACAAAGAAATTAAGAAATTAGAGCAAATTCATTTAGAGAAACCACAAAAAGTATTTTCAATGTATTTAAACACCGACCCTTCTGACCCGGAGCAACAAGGCGGGGAATGGAAGATACACTTGAAAAATGGATTAAATAACTTTGAATCTTATCTTCAGGAAGATGGAGATTCAGAGGAAAAACGAAATTATTGGGCTGTGAAGGAAAAAGTAGAACAGTTCATTGAGGAAAACGAACAGCACTTTGCTAAAAGTGTAGTCCTGTTCGCAACCGCAGATGAAACTGTCTGGTTTGCTGAACGTTTCCAAATGCCAGTAAAAACTGAATTTTACTGGGAGGAAACTCCTGTTCTGGATCAATTAAAAGAAATGCGTAACTCTTTCCCTAAAACAGGAATTGTATTAACTCAAAAAGATCAGATTAAAGTGATTGACGCTGAACTTGGTATGCTGAATGATACTCAAATATTTGAGCTTGATTTAAATACTGAGGACTGGAGACAGCATCAGGGTCCTCATCGTGCCCAACCATCTATGGGCTCTGGTGGAGCGAAATCTTCTCAGGGAGATGAGTATAAAGAACGCTTTGAACATAACCGTTACCGTTGGTATAAGAGCGTTGCTCCTAAGATTGATAAGCTGGCTAAGAAATACGAATGGGAAAGATTTTATCTTGTCGGTGATAAAGAAGAACTTAAAGACTTACAGGATAATATGAACAAAGAAGCTGAAGATATGGTTAACAAAAACTTGCTCGATCATGAAGAAATGCATGTGATCGATGAAGTCATCAAATACTAAGTTAGATTTATAGAGACACCGGGCAGTGCCCGGTGTCTTTTTTTAATACCTTGTTTTATCAGTTACGTACTCCAAAATCAGCAATTTATCTAACGCCTCATTACCCACACGAAATCCTTTCCGTACATGCTGTTTCACGGATTGATCTACAAATTTCTTTGCCTGGTCTGTATCCTTAAAATCTACAAATGTTTGATTTCCCGTTAATACAAACAACATATTTGAATAGGCTAGCTCCATACCTGCTAGACGAGATTTTTGACTGATTCTTGACTGGTTCCTACATGCTTCTGAGTAAAGTATTTCAGCTTTAACCCTGCTAAGGTTATTCAGAATAAATTCTTTCAACAGCTTTGCCTCCTCAAAAAGTGTACTATACTACGCCTTCGCTGAACCTAAGGTTAAACCCTTCGGCGTATTTTGATTTCTTTTCTTCCATATTGTCAGATTAAGTCGTTCAAGATTATAAGCTAAGGGTGATCTATTCTACATACATTTCATTAGTATGATAAAATAGTATTTATCGAAAACGAGCAATGATTGGGGACTTTTAAATGTTTGTAGTTGACTCGACTGTAGAAGTGCCAGAGCATAAAGCCGAGGAATTAATTAATATATATAAAAAGCGATCTCGTATGGTTGATCAGGCCGAGGGATTTATTTCTTTTCAACTACTTCAAAAAGAGCGAAAACCTGGAGAATTAACTGTACATCTGGAATGGGAATCTAAAAGTGCTTACTTGAAGTGGGCAAGAAGCGACCAGTTTAAAAAAATTCATGAAATGGAACGCCAGTATCCTGACCAGGAATTACAGGGTATTGTACCGAAAGTTTCCAAATATGAGGTGGTCGCTCTGTGAAGAAAGAGGAGCAAAAGCTGTTGGTAAACCAGGTGGTTACAGAGATTTATCATGATTATCCATATCTTTGGGAGAAATTTGGTCAGCATGGCAAAGATCGAACGGAAGAGGACAATTATCATCACCTTGACCACTTAAAGACCGCTTATGAGATGGGTAGTGTTACATTTTTTATAGATTATACAGAATGGCTGAACAGTGTCTTGACTGCAAGAGGCGTAGGTACGGCTTTAATCATTGATAACTACGAACGGTTGATAAGATTATTGGAGCAATCAGATCTCGAGGATTCATATGAAAAGAAAGTATATATAGATTTTTTACAGCAAGCCCTAGATTATTTACGTACTCGTTCAGAATAAAGAGGTGAACAGGAGTGAATGTACAACATAAACAACTAGCCCAGTACTTCTTAAGTGGAGATGAAGATGGGGCGTTAGACTATATGGAAGAACTCATAAAGGTTCATTCGAAAGCGTTTCTTTATGAAGAAATCATTACCCCGGCTATGTATTATATTGGAGAACTATGGGAACAAAATAAAATAACTGTTGCTGACGAGCACTTGGCAACGGCTATTTGTGATTTTTCTTTATCCAGATTAGAGTCCGCACTCAAACCGATTAAAGGCAAGCACCAAAAGAATTATAAAGCTCTGTTGTTCGGAGTTGAAGACGAGCAGCATTACATTGGTCTGAAGATGGTTGCCGACACCTTTAAAGAGCAAGGGTGGAGAGTAAGATACCTTGGTCCGAATTTATCAATGGAGCATTCTATGAGTCAAATTGAAAAATTCCGTCCTGATGTCATTGGATTATCAGCTGCTTTGTCCTATCGCCTGCCGGTGCTAAAAAAAGTCATCCACCGTTTCATGGAATTGGAGTGGAAGCCTCTGGTTATGATTGGCGGGCGTATGGCTAAGAAGTTTCAATTGGATGAGTTCGAATCCGCACAGGTTATGGTGGTTAAAGATTTAAATCATTTATATCAGTGGTTTAATGAAGGAAGGGAAGGCGCAATAAATGAAACAAGTTGAACGCGTTTTTCCCCTGCCTTACTATCGCATCAATAAAAACTTCTATATATATGCTTATTCTAAAGAAGCTGGTGACTTGCACGGTATGAAAGAACATTTGCTTGATATTTTTGATGAAGCGAGTCTCTCAAAAGTAAAAGAAACGGTGAAACCAGAGATTCAAAAAGCCTCCCTGGAAGTTCATTTAAAACCTCTGGATAAGCAGGATTCTATAAAAACGGCTGATATGTACGTCTCGTGGCAGAATGATTTATATGCTGAAGTTCTATTACACGTGAAAGATGAGCGACTGTCTAAGGTTACCCACACATTAACTCAGCTTCGAAGCCGTTTAAATGACACAAACTTTGAACTTCTTGAAGAGAAGGAGAAATTAGAAGAAGCGATCGAGCAAAGCAATCGTTTATCCGCTCCATTTATTGTGCTTTCGCTGGACACAGCGATGATCCCCTTGTTTGGAGATATTACCAAAGAGAAAATGCACGCTGTAGAAGATAGTTTACTGAAGTCCTCGCAGAGAGAAGGGATTGATCGACTGCTATTTGATTTCACAGCAGTAGGTGAATTTAATAGAGATGGGATTCATGTTCTAACAGATATGATGAAGTCTCTGTTTTATATGGGAGCGGAAATAATTATTATAGGCATCCAGCCGCATCAGGCAAAACTACTGAATGACTTAAAGCTTCCGCTGGAAATAAATTATATGCACTCGCTGCAGCAGGCTGTAGCTAAATACTGTGCACAATGAACCCCTCGATTTCTAAAATAAGAGAAATCGAGGGGTTATATATGGATTCCGCCATCATGGGCGTAAAGTTCTTATTTTATTCTAAGGTCAGATAAAGAGAATGAAAAAGAGGCCAGTCACCGTTAATATAAGCGAGGTTCCAGCATAAATTAATCCTTTCTTCCATTGTCCTTGTTCAATTAAATGAAAGACCTCGTAGCTGAAAGTAGAATAGGTAGTATAACCCCCACAAAATCCAGCAGCCAATAGCAGCCACAGCCAATCTCCCAGACCAACAGTTTCCTGCAGGCGAATAAGAATCCCCAGCAGTAACCCTCCTGAAATATTAGCGGCTGCTGTACCTAAAGGATAATCACTTTTACCGTTTAAGAGATTACTTACTTCAAATCGAGCTACGGCACCAATCATCCCACCAAAAAATACGAGCAAAATACTCATATAAACCACTTCTTTCCCCACTGGGAACCAAGAATAGTCATAATACCTCCAAGCAGAAGTGTCCCCATTATGTAGAATAATGCTAAATAAGTGTTCGTAAAAATAAATTGTACAAATTCAGAAGTGAAGGCTGAAAATGTAGTAAAGGATCCAATAAATCCGGTCGTTACGGCCTTCTGTAGAACACGGGCTTTTGTGAAAAATTTAGAGAAAAAATGATACATAAAGCTTAAAAGAAAACAGCCGAGCATATTTACTATGAATGTCCCATAAGGAAAGCCTCCATGGAAAGGAAATAGATTCGAAATAATATAACGTAAACTTGCGCCCGCTCCGCCCCCACAAGCGATACCTAAATATATGTACTTTCTCATAATGAAATCTCCTAACTGTAGTAAAAAGGGAAAAACCAGTATTAATTAACTTAAGTAGATCTTTCCAACTTCCTTCAGTTTATATTTAAAAATGGTTGGTGTCAGCCTTTATAATAGAAGCTTCTGAAAAATTCAATCCTCAGATGTTATTCCATCGCAAAATTGTGGAATAGTAAATCTAAGAGGAGTTAAACGATAGAAGAAGAAAGTTTAACTCATTACTCAGTATGTATTCCAATTATTAAATGAAATAGAAAGGCTGTGAAAAAAATGGATCTAACATTAGAAGTAAACGGTATGAGTTGTGAGCACTGTGAAAAAACAGTAAAGGAATCTCTTGAAAAATTAGAAGGGGTTCACGGAGTAGAGGTACATTTAACCAGTGGTAAAGTAGATGTTATGTATGACGAAGCTTATGTATCTAAAGGAATGATGAAGGAAACAATTGAAGCACAAGGGTATGAAGCAGTAGGTTAATTTTAGACACCCGGTTATTAATGCCGGGTGTCTCATTTTTTGTTATTGGCTTTGTGGAATCTTCATTGAGTTTTTTAATATAGGCGACCGCTTGATTTGATTACTCAATTATATATGAGGGTTCCTCGTTTAACGTGCTGATTCTTCGTCTTTACAGTCAATGAGTATAATTACATTGATCGAAGGATCTTGAAGAAACGATACCACTGGGAAATGGCGGTGGTACCTATACCCATTTCTCTCTTTTAGAAGTCTCTCTGCTTAACTCAATGAGCTAGCTTAAAGTGAGAAGGTTATTGCACGGTGTAAGGAAGCTGTGATTTATAGCCGCTGAATTGCTGATACGATTGCTGAACTTTTTGCTGCTGCTCCTGTTCCACAGCATACCAGCCGTTTTTGAACATGAGATTGTATAAGTTACGCTGACAATCTTGCGTTTCTTTAAAAATAGTTGCAAGATCCTGGTAAAGCGACTGATTACTCGCTTCATTTAAAGCAATGTTATAAGAAGCGGTCATGTATTTTTCCGTGGTTAATTGGTCATTTAAAAAGTCACGCTCATTCATCTGAGGTGTTTTAGGTACAGATGTCTCGGGATTTTGAATTTTGCTTGATGTTTGATTCAATCGAAGAACCTCCATTAATTAATTAGGTTTTTGAGTTTGGGTATCCAGGTGAGTCAGGATTTTATTGTAATGTCGTTGATGCATCTGTCCCGCTTCTTCTAAAGCTGATTGGATTTCAGGAGTTTGACAGTTCTGAGCAAAAAAGTGAGCTTTTTTGCAGGCGTTCAAATTCCATGAAAGCATATCCGTAATGTAAAGCTGGTCTTTCGTACTTACGACTTCTGGAACTTGCGCCATTGGTTGAGCCTGCTGCATAGAAGACGGTTGGTTTTGTTGTTGTTGCATATTATCTCTACCTCCTTTTAAAAATTCTTTTGTAGTATTCCAAAATAATTACTTTCTATCATAAATAAACCCATATTAATGGAAAAACATGCAAAATTCGCAGCGTGAAGCTTCGAGTATGTACCCATTTATCTTAAAAGATGATAAAATAAGAGTGTGTTTTCGTTTACAAAACACAATTTTCTTACATTTAATTAATGGTAAAAGAGATAAAATTGGTAGTAGGGGGAAGTTTGATGGAACAAATATTACGAAATTTCTTTTTGTTTCTCTCCAAAAATCGTTTCTTTACAAAGTTAGCAAAAAAATATGGTCTCCGATTCGGCGCTGGTCGATTTGTAGCAGGTGAAACGATTCCAAATGCAGTTGATACCATTCAAAAGCTTAATGATAAAGGGATGTCAGTAACCATCGACCACCTGGGAGAATTTATTGATAGTAAAAAAGAAGCTCGGGAAGCAGCCGATGGGTGCATCGAAGCTATTAAAGCGATAGGTGAGCATCACCTGGATTCACAACTTTCATTAAAGCTTACTTCTATGGGGCTGGATATCTCAGAAGAACTCGTAATGGAGAATATGCGGCGCATTCTGGATGTAGCTGAGAAAGAAGATGTATTTGTAACGATTGATATGGAAGACCATGATCGCTGTGATAAAACGCTTGAGATTTTTAAGAAGCTGCGAGCTGATTACACTCACATTGGCACTGTACTTCAAGCCTACCTTTATCGAGTGGCGGAAGATGTGGAAGATCTCAATCAATATGACCCGAACCTCCGCTTAGTGAAAGGAGCTTATAAAGAGTCTCCCAAAGTTGCGTTTCCCGAAAAGAAAGATGTGGATGAGAACTATAAAAAGATTATCAAAATGCACCTTTTAAATGGAAACTATACAGCTGTTGCGACCCATGATGATGCAATTATTGAATACACGAAACGGTTAGTGGAAGAAAATAATATATCTAATGACCAGTTTGAATTTCAAATGCTTTACGGGATCCGTGTTGAAAGGCAGGAGGAACTTGTGAAAGAGGGGTATAAAATGAGAGTGTATGTCCCTTATGGTAATGATTGGTATGGTTATTTTATGCGACGCTTAGCTGAACGTCCAGCGAACGTAGCCTTTGTTCTGAAAGGTGTACTTGGAAAATAAAGAGCGCCAAAGCCGTGTCATGACAAAAATTTGCTGTGACACGATCTTTTTTATTGATTATAATATATCTTAGGAACCTACTCTCAGGTGTTAATGATAAGATAGTCATTGGCGAATGCTGATCCTGCAGTTATAGTGGACGCAGTCGAGAAAAGTATAGGCTTACTTTTATTCTGGATTCAAAATGAAATATTTCCAGCATATTGTAGAAAAAAGGATTGCGAAATGTCAGAAAATAATTTATATTAGTATTAGATACGAACTCAGCAACATTTATTTTTTTGGTTACAAAATGAATGAGTATTCATTCAAATGGATAGGGGGACATAGTATGAATCGTAAAATAAAGCGTGCAGCTGTTTTGGGATCTGGTGTCATGGGGGCCGGAATTGCCGCACATTTAGCAAATATCGGAATTCCAGTACTTATGCTCGACGTTACTCCTCGCGAATTGAACGATCGTGAGAAAAAACAGGGAAAAACACTTGAAGACAAAGCGGTGAGAAACCGGATATCTTCAATGAATAAAGAGGCTTTAAAAAAACAAAAACCTTCTCCGATTACCAGTAAAGCCAGCCTGAATTTAATTGAAGTCGGCAACATGAGTGATGACATGGAAAAACTCAGTGAAGTGGATTGGATTATTGAAGTAGTCGTAGAGAATTTAGAAGTTAAAAAGAAAGTGTTAGCAGAGGTGGATCAGCATAGAAAGCAGGGAGCAATTGTAAGTTCCAATACATCAGGAATTTCCATTGAAGCCATGTCAGCCGAGTGCAGTGAAGATTTTCGAAAGCATTTTCTAGGCACTCACTTCTTTAATCCGCCGCGTTATCTAAAGCTGCTTGAAGTAATTCCTACCGAAGCTACGGATCCTGAAGTTCTTGAGTTTATAAAAACTTTTGGGGAGGACGTACTTGGTAAAGGGGTAGTAGAAGCTAAAGATACACCGAATTTTATAGCGAACCGAATTGGGACATATGGGTTACTTGTAACCGTACAGAAAATGCTTGAAAAAGGATACAGCGTTGGGGAAGTTGATTCTGTCACCGGTCCAATGATTGGCCGGCCAAAGAGTGCTACTTTCCGAACATTGGACGTAGTTGGACTGGATACTTTCATTCATGTAGCCAATAACGTTCACGACCAGGTAGAAGGAGAAGAGAAAAAGGCTTTCGAAATCCCTGAATTTATGAACCAGATGCTTGAAAAAGGCTGGTTGGGTGCAAAAAGCGGTCAGGGCTTCTTCCTGAAACAAAAAAGTAAGGATGGTAGTGAAATATTACAGTTAAATCCTGAAACTATGGAATATGAAAAACGAGGAAAATTGAAGACAAAAGCGACAGAAATGGCTAAACAGGAAAAAGGATCAGGGCGCAAACTAAAAGCGTTAGTGAATGCTAAAGGTGACCCAGCAGGAGATTTAATCTGGTCCATAGTCAAACCCGTGCTTCTTTATTCCGCTGAGTTGTATGGAGAAATTGCTGACGACGTCCCATCCATCGATGAAGCGATGCGCTGGGGATTCGGATGGGAAATGGGACCATTCGAAATGTGGGATGCCATCGGAGTTCAAGCTTCCGTGACCCGTATGAAGGAAGAGGGAGAAAGCGTACCTGACTGGATAGAAGATATGCTGAATAAAGATTTTGCCACGTTTTATAAAAAGGAAAATGGAAACGTTTACTTTTACTATAACGCGGAGTATAAACAGCAGATTTTCAATAAAAAGAATATTAATTTAAAGAGAGTTAAAGAAACAAGTGACGTAATCAAAAAGAATGCGGGAGCAAGCTTAATAGATATAGGAGACGATGTGGCCTGTCTGGAATTCCATTCCCAAAGTAATGCGATAGGGCTGGATATTATCCAAATGATTAACTTTTCGATAGATCACGTTGACGAGCACTACAAGGGGCTGGTCATAGGAAATCAAGGTAAAAACTTCTGTGTGGGTGCAAATCTTGGGATGATGCTTATGGAAGCTCAGGATTATAACTTTTTCGAAATCGAAATGGTGGTTAAAAACTTCCAGGATGCACTTATGAAAGTGAAGTACTCCGACAAACCAGTTGTTTCAGCACCTTTTGGTATGACGCTTGGTGGAGGTGCAGAAGTTTGTCTTCCATCTGATGCTGTGCAGGCATCGCCTGAAACTTACATGGGGCTGGTAGAACCAGGAGTAGGACTGATTCCGGGAGGCGGAGGAAATAAAGAGCTTTACATGAAGCATCTTAGAAATATTCCTGAAGGGGTAGACTTTGATCTTCAAAAAGTAGCCAACAATGTTTTTGAGAAAATTGCGATGGCTAAGGTTTCTACTTCGGCTGAAGAAGCCCGAGAAAACGGTTTTCTTGATCAGCTGGATGCTATTAGTTCAAATGGTGATCACTTGCTGCATGATGCTAAACAGAAGGTGATCGGTCTGGCTGATTCAGGTTACACAGCACCGAAAAGAACAAAAGTCCCTGTGGTTGGAGAACAAGGATATGCCACCATGCTGTTAGGTGCCAAATCACTATTGCTAAGTGGATATGCAAGTGAACATGACTTGAAAATCGCTGAAAAACTGGCATTCGTTCTTGCAGGCGGCCGGTTAAAAGAAGGTTCACTTGTAGATGAACAATACTTATTAGACCTGGAACGCGAAGCCTTTCTAAGTTTGATCGGTGAACCAAAATCACAAGCACGGATGCAGCACATGCTGATGAAAGGAAAGCCGCTTCGTAACTAATTATTAAAGGGGGAGTAACCGTGAAGGAAGCAGTCATTGTTGCAGGAGCACGGACACCTGTGGGCCGCGCCAAAAAAGGAGCGTTTGCCCACACGCGTCCTGATGATCTTGCTGCACTAACCATAAAAGAAACATTAAAAAGAGCTGGTAACTACGAAGGAAGCATTGATGATGTCATTATTGGGTGTGCTATGCCTGAAGCAGAACAAGGTATGAATATGGCACGCAATATAGCGGGGCTAGCTGGGCTCCACCATAAGGTTCCGGCCATTACTATTAACCGCTATTGTTCTTCAGGACTTCAAAGTATCGCCTACGCCGCAGAGAAGATTATGCTCGGGCACAACGATACCGCCATCGCCGGTGGTGCAGAGTCTATGAGTTTAATTCCTATGGGCGGTCATGTGATCAAGCCGAATATTGAATTGGTCAAGAATGCTCCAGAATATTATATGTCGATGGGGCATACGGCAGAGGAAGTAGCAAGGCGTTTCGAAATATCAAGAGACGATCAGGATGCTTTTGCTGTGCAAAGTCACGAACGTGCGGCCAAAGCGATTCAAGAAGGGAAATTCAATGATGAAATTGTGCCGGTTGAGGTAGAAGACAGAGTTCTAGGCACTGATAATAAAGTAAAAGAAAGTAAAAAAACGGTATCTATGGATGAAGGTGTACGACCTGGTACCACCAAGGAAGTCCTTGCTAAACTGAGGCCTGCCTTCTCGACAAAAGGATCGGTCACTGCTGGGAATTCTTCGCAAATGAGTGATGGAGCAGCCTCTGTTCTCGTCATGGATCGTGAAAAAGCAGAAGCTGAAGGTTTAAAGCCTTTAGTGAAATTTCGTTCCTTTGCAGTAGCAGGAGTTGAGCCGGAAATTATGGGTGTAGGACCAATTGAAGCAGTACCCAAAGCACTTAAAATGGCAGGTTTAAGTATTCAGGATATTGGCTTATTTGAATTAAATGAAGCGTTTGCCTCACAATCCCTCCGTGTTATACGTGAACTTGGACTTGATGTGAACAAAGTGAATGTTAATGGGGGAGCAATAGCTCTAGGTCATCCGTTGGGATGCACGGGTACAAAGCTGACGTTAGGATTAATTCATGAGATGAAAAGGCGTAACGAGCAGTTCGGTGTCGTAACGATGTGTATTGGCGGCGGTATGGGAGCAGCTGGAGTTTTTGAGTTACTATAAGAGGAGGAAGAACAAATGAGTGAATTAAAAGAAATGATTAAGGGCGGCGGATTCATGGTGGAGGATTTATCGGCTGAGGATGTTATCACACCTGAAGACTTCACAGATGAGCATTTGATGATTGCTAAAACAGCTGAAGATTTTGTGTTAGGTGAAGTCGTTCCGAAGATTGATAATCTGGAAAATCATGAATTTGAGCATTCTGTAAAATTGCTGAAGCAAGCTGGTGAGCTTGGTTTACTAGGAGCAGATGTACCGGAGGAGTACGGTGGTCTTCAATTAGATAAAATCAGCTCATCTTTAATTACAGAGAAATTTTCCCGCGGCGGAGGATTTTCTGTTACTCATGGAGCACATGTAGGTATTGGTTCACTGCCTATTGTGTTTTTCGGTAATGAAGAACAAAAGCAAAAATACCTTCCTGTACTGGCTACAGGTGAAAAGATCGCAGCTTATGCTCTGACAGAACCAGGGTCAGGATCAGATGCCTTAGGAGCAAAAACGACAGCAAAACTAAATGAAGCGGGTACTCACTATATTTTAAATGGTGAAAAACAATGGATTACAAACTCTGCATTTGCCGATGTCTTCGTAGTTTACGCTAAAATAGATGGTGATAAATTCACAGCCTTTATTGTAGAAAGAGACTATCCAGGCGTTTCTACAGGGCCAGAAGAGAAAAAAATGGGGATTAAAAGTTCATCTACACGTACGCTCGTTCTTGAAGATGCGGAAGTTCCTGCCGAAAACGTTCTTGGAGAGATTGGACGCGGTCATGTAATTGCTTTTAACATCCTAAACGTAGGACGATACAAACTGGCAATTGGAGGAGTCGGGGGAGCGAAGCGGGCTGTAGAACTTTCAGTGAAGTATGCGAAAGAGCGCAAACAGTTTAAGACTCCGATAGCAAGCTTTCCACTTATTCAAGAAAAGATTGCTTCCGTGGCTTCAAATACCTATGCGAATGAAAGTGCAGTATATCGAACTGTGGGGCTGTTTGAGCAGAGTATGGGTAAACTGTCTGAGGAAGAACTTAAAGATGGTGCAGCAGTTGCCAAAGTCATAGCAGAATACGCAATTGAATGTTCATTGAACAAGGTTTTTGGTACAGAGTTACTGGATTTCGCTGTCGATGAGGCTGTTCAAATTCACGGTGGTTATGGATTTATGGCAGAATATGAAGTCGAAAGGCTGTATAGAGATTCCCGAATCAACCGTATATTTGAAGGAACAAATGAGATTAACCGGATGATTGTACCAGGTACGCTTCTTAAAAAAGCCATGAAGGGCGAACTTCCATTGCTTCAAAAAGCACAGTCCCTTCAAGAAGAAATTATGACACTTATGCCAGAAGAACCAGGTATTGAACCTTTGGAGCAGGAGAAGTATTTATTAAAGAATGCTAAGAAAATAGCTTTACTTGCAGCTGGTTTAGCTGCTCAGAAATATGGTGAGAAAATTGAAAATGAACAGGAAGTTCTCGTAAATATTGCCGATATTACAGGAGAAATATATAACATGGAGTCTGCTATTCTACGTACGGATAAAGCCCTGCAGAAAACCGGTGAAAGCAAAAATGAATTGAAGCTTCTTTACACGCAAGTTTACACTCAAGAAGCATTTAACCGAATTGAAGCCCATGCGAAAGAGACATTGATCGCAGCTGAGTCAGGGGACTCCCTGCGAATGATGCTTGGTGCACTGCGTAAGCTTACTCGACACACTCCAATTAACGTAATTGCGAAGAAACGGGAAATAGCAGCCGCACTCATACAAGCAGAAAAATTTGTAGTATAAATTCATTCTATCCCTGCTTTGATCGTTCAAAGCAGGGTTTTTTTCTGTCTGTTAGTAGCATAGTCATTAAATTAGGTTAACCGATGAAATAAATATCTTCATTATGGTAAAATATAATATATCAACTGTAAGGAGTGATAGTTATGCCGGTAACCTTTTATTGGTACCCCAAATGCGGGACTTGCAAAAAAGCTAAACAATGGCTGGATGAACAAGGGATAAATTATACCTCCATACATATTGTGGAAGAACCCCCGACTTCTGATGAGCTGGTAAAACTAATTGATCGAAGTGATCTTCCTGCTCGTAAGTTTTTTAATACGAGTGGTAAAAAGTATAGAGAACTGAATATGAAGGAAAAACTGAAGGATGCTACTCAGGAAGAAATGATTGAATGGCTTGCTTCAGATGGCATGTTAATTAAAAGGCCTATTCTCACAGATGGAAACAAGGTCACTGTTGGTTTCAAGCCTGAGAATTTTCAGGAAGTGTGGGGCAGTGAGCAGAACATTGGAAATAAAAGCAGCTAGCTTTTATGTTTGTAATTGTTATAAATTATATTTAATTTAGTGGAGGGATTTCAATGAGTGTACCTAAAGATCTGCGTTACTCTGAAGAACACGAATGGGTTAAAGAAGAAGGCGGAAAAGTCCGTATCGGAATTACAGAATTCGCTCAATCTGAACTGGGGGATATTGTCTTTGTAGAGCTTCCTGAAGTAGGGGACGAGCTTGAAGCAGATGAGCCGTTTGGCAGTGTGGAATCTGTGAAAACTGTTTCAGAATTGTATGCTCCCTTAAGCGGTAAAGTTGTTGAAGTGAATGAAGAGCTTGAAGACAGCCCTGAATTCGTAAATGAATCCCCGTATGATAAAGCGTGGATGGTTATTGTGGAACCAGGCGATTCTTCTGAAATGGATGAATTAATGTCATCCGATCAATATGAAGAAATGATTAATGAAGATTAAAGTCTAGCAATTACCATGAGCAATTGTACAGGCAGGGCTACATATGATCCTTGTCTGACATGATCGTGTACCATATTAATCATGTTCAGACCATGCCCCTTTGGCATGGTCTGTTTCTATATAGTGGGTGATAGAAAATGGATGGAGAAAGAATCGTAATTGTTGAGGGGATAACGGATAAGCGAAAAATCAAAAAAATTCTTGCGGAAGACATAGAAATAATTTGTACACATGGAACACTTGGCATCGAACGGATGGAGGAACTGATCTATGATTACAATCTCGACGAGCGCAGGGTGTATATTCTTGTGGATGAAGACGACTCCGGTTATAAATTAAGAAAACAGCTGTCAGCAGAACTGCCTCATGCCGTACACATCTATATAGATAAAGCATTTCGGGAAGTGGCAGCCACTCCGGAGCCCGAATTAGCTAGAGCCTTATTAAATAGGCACTTTAAAGTAAAGTCCATTTATCTCATTTAGGAGGATCATAGTGCAGGAAATAGATTACAAGTCAGCAGGCCATGAGTTAGAAGAGCAAAACATTGGATTAACATTCATCCATACTCCTTTTTGTGGAACCTGCCACCTGGCGAGAAGAATGCTTACGACCATTGAGGTCACATATAACAGGGAATTATTTAAAGAGTGCAATGCTTCGCTGCATCCTGACTTAATGAAAACGTATCAAATTAAAAGTGTGCCCTGTCTTCTGGTAACCCATCAAGGAGAAATTGTAGAGAAAATTTATGCCTTTCATTCTGTTCCTTTTATGTACGACAAACTTTCTGAATATGTAAAAAAATAAATGAATTACCCGGTAAATGACGAACGATTCTTCGTTATTTTAGAAGGGATGACTCCTCCTTATCAAGAATTTATTTAACAAATAAAGGAGGAGTTAACAATGATGGAATTCATACAAGATTGGGTTAAACAAGTGAACCAGAGAACAGATCTTTTGCCCACTTGGCGAGAACGCACGCTTAACGTAATTCTTCTGGTCGGCAGTCTTAAAGTTTACCTGTATATAGATCATTCAGGTGTACATCTTAAAACAGATCATCAGGATAATGGGCATAATGATATTCGCTTGCAATCTTCCAGTAGTATTATGAAAACTTTATTTGCGGGAGAACAAAAGTTAACTTCTCTTCCCCAAACCACCATTAAAGTTCAAGGGGCGTACCGAAATATATTATTTATAGAATCACTTCTATTATTGGCTAGATAAGTTCACCGAGAGATTCTACAACGGATAAGAAATTTGCTTTATCCCCGAATTGTGAATGAATAAAACCATCCTTATTAATTATAACGGTGGTGGGTACGCCGTCGCTATTATACAAATCGTAAATTGTTCGTCCTTGGTCTTTAAGGGCTGGCTGAGATAAAAACTTTTCTGCATATTCTTCTGCCTCAGCTTCGCTCCGTTCACGTCCTGCTACATTTATAGTTATCATTTTTACTTTCTCATGATTCATTGTTTTATAAAGCTGTTCTTTTTTGGGTAAATCTTTCCCGCTATCGGGGCACCAGGAGGTCCAAAAAGTAAGTACTATGACTTTCCCCAGATCCTCTTTATTGTTATACGTTCCTTCCTTATTGATATATGGAAGTTCGAAACTTGGCGCATTCCTCAACGTGACCACTCCTTAATTGTTGACTTAATTTATAGCCCCATGCTAACATAATCATTAATTTAATAGCGACATCTTCACTTATCCAGAGAGGCAGAGGGACTGGCCCTTTGATGCCCGGCAACCGGTTCATGCAGATGAACACGGTGCTAATTCCTACAAAGTATCTTACTTTGGTAGATGAGAAGAGCGTTTTAAACGAACTCTTCTAAATAGCGAAGAGTTTTTATTTTGTCGAATTTACAGGATTATTATCAAGTTGACACGAAATTCTAACAATGCTAGAATCCTCTTTATAGTACGTACACGTATTAAAGTGATAATAAATTAATATAGTAAAATCTCTTATCCAGAGAGGCGGAGGGACTGGCCCTTTGATGCCCGGCAACCGGCAAGCTAAGACTTGGCAAGGTGCCAATTCCTGCAAGGTAATTCCTTGTGAAGATGAGAGAACAGATAAAGATTGTTACGCTAACCTTTCTGTTCTCAAGCAGAGAGGTTTTTTTATTGGAGGGAAGACGACATGATTTCAATTAAAGGCTTATCCAAAGTCTTTCGTACAAAACATCAGGAGGTCCGTGCCGTCGACGACCTTAGTCTACAGATAAAAAAAGGAGAGATTTACGGGGTTATCGGTTATAGCGGTGCTGGAAAAAGTACTTTTATAAGGCTGCTAAACCGCCTGGAAGATCCATCGGACGGCAAGGTCACCATCGATGATCAAGAATTAACTTCTCTAAACAAAGGGAAGCTGCGGGAGGCCCGTCAGGAGATTGGTATGATCTTTCAGCATTTTAATCTCTTGTGGTCTCGAACCGTCCACGATAATATAGCTTTTCCACTTGAAATAGCTGGCGTACCAAAAAGCGAAAGAACCAAACGTGTTAATGAATTAATAGACCTGGTGGGTCTTAGTGGACGAGGCAATTCTTACCCGTCTCAGTTAAGTGGCGGACAAAAACAAAGAGTTGGAATAGCTCGTGCGTTAGCGAATAAACCGAAAGTTCTTCTTTGTGATGAAGCGACGTCAGCTCTTGACCCAGAGACAACGGATTCTATTCTTGATCTATTAGTAGATATTAACGAGAAGCTTGGACTGACAATTGTACTCATCACCCATGAAATGCATGTGATTCGAAAGATTTGCCATCAGGTAGCCGTTATGGAGCAAGGTAAAATTGTGGAACAGGGAGACGTGCTTGATGTTTTCCTTTATCCAAAAGAACAGGTTACCAAGAAGTTTGTCGATCAGGTAATGGGAGACCCTGAACGGGAACATTCCCTTCAACTCATAAAAGACACCTATAAAACTGGTGAAATTCTTCGTCTGCACTTTGTAGGTGAGAGCACCAACCAGGCTTTAATCAGTGAAGTGTCCAGAAAATTTGTGCTAGATGTAAACATATTGCACGGAAAGATCACCCAAACCCAAAAGGGTGCGTATGGAACAATGTTTGTTCAATTCTTGGGTGATAAAGAAGAAATCACGCGTGCGATTGAATATATTCAATCCACCTCTGTAGAAGTGGAGGTGAGTCCAGATGATTAATCAGTTTTTCCCAAACGTCACTATGGATGATTTGATAACAGCTACTAATGAAACACTCTACATGACGCTTATCTCTGTAGCAGGTACGTTTATTTTAGGCTTACTGTTAGGTTTGCTTCTGTACTTGTCAGGTCCTGGAGGTCTGTGGCAGAACAAGATATTAAACTGGATAACTGCTTCAGTCGTTAATATATTCAGGGCTATACCTTTTATCATTTTAATTCTGTTATTATTCCCATTTACTGATTTTCTCATTGGCACTATTCGAGGTCCTAAAGCGGCACTCCCTGCGTTAATTATAGGTGGCGCGCCATTCTATGCACGGCTTGTTGAGATTGCATTGAAAGAAGTGGATAAAGGTGTCATAGAAGCTGCTAAATCGATGGGGTCTAAATCTTCTACTTTGATTTTTAAGGTGCTTCTTCCTGAGTCAATGCCAGCTCTGGTTTCCGGAATTACTGTTACAGCTATAGCTTTAATCGGATATACTGCGGTGGCGGGAGCGATCGGTGCCGGTGGTTTAGGTGACTTTGCCTATTTCTACGGCTTTCAGCGCAGCGACTTTGATGTTGTCTTTATTTGCACGATTCTCATTGTGATTATTGTTTTCATTTTCCAATTTATCGGGGACTTCGTTTCGAGAAAATTGGATAAAAGATAAAAATTTTATTACTAAAAAGGAGAGAGTATTCATGAAAAAAATCACACTCGGTATATTTACTTTATTATTAATTATTCTTTTATCAGCATGCGGTTCATCAGATGAAGGAAACTCAAGTTCGGAAGATAGCGGCGGCGACGGCGGTTCTGAAGAAGGAACTACTGAAATAGCTGTAGGAGCTACAAGTGTTCCACACGCAGAAGTACTTCAGGAAGCTAAACCATTGCTTGAAGAAAAAGGAATTACCCTGACCATTGAAGAATATCAGGATTACGTGCTTCCCAACCAGGACTTAGCAGAGGGTCGAATTGATGCAAACTATTTTCAGCACATCCCTTATTTAGAAACACAAATGCAAGAAAATGATTATGACTTTGTGAATCTTGGCGGTATTCATATTGAACCTATGGGTATTTATTCACAAAATATTTCAAGCGTTGATGAAGTTCCAGAAGGTACTACCCTGGTGATGAGCCGTTCAGTAGCTGACCATGGAAGAATTCTTTCGCTTCTTGAACGCGAAGGCCTGGTAAAATTAGATGAGAGCGTAGATAAAGTAGATGCTACAGTTGACGATATTGTTGAAAACCCGAAGAATCTTCAATTTGACTCCGGCGTTGATGCAGCGACACTACCTGAGATTTATAAACGAGAAGAAGATGCTCTAGTAGCGATTAATACGAACTACGCTATTGAAGCTGACTTGAATCCAAGTGAAGATTCATTGATCCTTGAAGGCTCTGAATCCCCTTATGTAAATGTGATTGCAGCCCAGAGTAAAGATAAAGATTCTGAGGCATTAAAAACACTAGTAGAAGTACTTCGTTCAGAAGAAATTCAATCCTTCATGAAGGAAGAATATAATGGAGCTGTTGTACCTGTAGATGGCAGCTCTGAATAACGGATAAGATAAGTGACTGCGGTTTATACTAACTGCAGTCACTTATTTTTATTGGGAGGTTAGAATGAGATGCAAGAACAACAAATGAATTGGACGCAGACATATTTACATGATTATAAAGAAGGTATGGGTGATTTCACTGAGAAAATGCCGGAAGTAGCCCATCAATTCAGTGAATTTACAGAAGCTTGTTTCAAAGAAGGTGAGCTGTCCAAGAAGCAAAAACAATTGATGGCGCTTGGAATAAGCATAGTAGCTCAAGATGAGTATTGTATGATCTATCATACAAAGGGCTGTGTCGATCAGGGTGCAACAGAAAAGGAAATACTGGAGGCATGTGGGGTAGCAGCTGCTTTTGGCGGAGGCGCGGCTTTGAGCCAGGCTGTAACTTTAGTTCAGGATGCTTATCTGGATTTAAATACCAGTGTCAATTAGTTAGAATAGTTAGAAAACTGAAGGAATACGGATGTATTCATATGTACTGGTTGAATCAAACGCTTTCATTTAAAAGAATCAATTAGAATCAGAAATTTCCGGGTTTATCCCTGTTTGTGCAGGGGTAAAGATTTATGGTACTCTGAATTGTGTAAATAATCTGAAAGGGTTGATTCGTTATTAGTGACCAACTGAATTTAAATTACACTGCTGAAATGGAAAAAGCCATGCATCAGGCTCATAATCTGAGTTATGCCGAGTACAGCAGCAAGTTGGATACACGTTTGAAAGTAGAAGAAAAACGCCAGAAAGAATTTGAACAAGGTCAGAAAATGTTTGCTCAACTAGATCGTCAATTGCATAGATAGGTTAAGCATTTGAAATCAGGTGATCTTTAGTCACCTGATTTTTTCATGTTATAATAATGTAGAAACATAGCAATATTACTCATAAATCGTTGAAAATCGGCTGTTTTCCATCAGAAGGAAAAAGTTGATATCAATTTCTAAATGATATAAGATTATAATGAGAATAAATTGAGAATGGTTCTACTATCTAAAATAAATAAACCCATTCCATTACTATAGATACTGGAGGTATTAATTATGGCAGGATCAACTTTAGAAATTAAAGATCTTCATGTGGAAATCGAAGGTCTAGAAATACTTAAAGGTGTAAATCTTACAATTAACGGCGGTGAATTTCACGCGGTTATGGGACCAAACGGAACAGGTAAATCTACTCTAGCCTCCGCTATTATGGGTCACCCTAAATATGAAGTAACTCAAGGTGAAATCTTATTAGACGGTGAGAATGTCCTTGAAATGGAAGTGGATGAGCGTGCGCAGGCAGGACTTTTCCTTGCTATGCAGTATCCTAGTGAAATCAGCGGTGTAACTAATTCCGATTTCCTGCGTTCTTCTATCAATGCCCAGCGTGAGGAAGGCGACGAAATTTCCCTTATGAAGTTCATTAAAGACATGGACTCTAAGATGGAAACATTGGATATGGATAAGAATATGGCTCAGCGTTATCTAAACGAAGGATTTTCTGGCGGCGAGAAAAAACGTAATGAAATCCTTCAGTTAATGATGATTCAGCCAGCTATTGCGATTCTTGATGAAATCGATTCTGGTCTCGACATCGACGCTCTTAAAGTCGTAGCTAAGGGTATCAATGAAATGCGTAACGATGCATTTGGCTGCTTAATCATTACTCACTATCAGCGTCTTCTAAACTACATTACTCCTGATAAAGTACACGTAATGATGCAAGGCCGCGTAGTTAAATCAGGCGGACCTGAGCTTTCCCAACGTCTTGAAGAAGAAGGTTACGACTGGATTAAGCAAGAATTGGGAATCGAAGACGAAACAATTGGTCAAAAAGCGTAACTAAGATAGGAGGGTTAACATGACAGTAGACGTCTCACTACCATACGACAAAGAGTATGTAACACAATTTTCCAATGGTTTACAAGAGCCAGAATGGATGAGAAACCTTCGATTGGGTGCCTTGGAAAAATCAGAATCACTTCAACTGCCTAAACCTGATAAGACAAATATAAGCAAGTGGAATTTCACTGAGTTCAAACACAATGTTCAAGGCGAAGTTATCGATTCACTTGAGGATTTACCAGCTGAAATTCAAGACTTTTTAGATAAAGAGAAAGAACAGCAAAACCTGGTTATTCAAAGAAACCATACGGTAGCCTATGCAGCAATTGATCAGGATTTAAAAGATCAAGGTGTTATTTTTACCGATATGGCTTCTGCTCTCAGAGATCATAGCGATCTAGTACAGAAATATTATATGAATGATGCTGTACACGTAGACGAACATCGTCTTACAGCCCTTCATGCCGCTTTAATGAATGGCGGAGTCTTCCTTTATGTACCTAAAAACGTACAAATTGAAGATCCTATTCAAGCTATTTTCTGGCAGGAGGATCCAAAAGCTTCTCTAATCAACCACATTCTCGTGGTAGCGGAAGAGAATAGCTCTGTAACGTATGTGGAGAATTATATCTCTAATAATAAAGAAGAGAAAACTTCAGCAAATAATGTTACTGAAGTAATTGCCAAAGACGGCGCCAAGGTTTCATTTGGTGCTGTTGATAACTTTGATTCTGGAACAACGGTTTATACGAACCGTCGAGGTGTTGCTTATCGTGATGCTGTGATTGAGTGGGCTCTAGGACAAATGAACGAAGGCGATACTGTATCTGAGAATATCACTCATTTAATTGGTGATAATTCTCATTCAAATGCGAAAACAGTAGCAATTGGCCGCGGTAGTCAAAAGCAGAACTTTACTGCAAATATTACCCACTTCGGACAAGGCTCAGATGGTTATATACTTCAGCATGGTGTTATGAAGGATAAAGCTTCTGCAATCTTTAATGGAATTGGCAAGATAGAGCATGGAGCTTCGAAATCTAATGCTGAACAAGAATCTCGTGTACTCATGCTTAGTAAAGATGCACGCGGCGATGCTAATCCGATTCTTCTTATAGATGAGGATGATGTAACTGCTGGTCACGCTGCTTCTGTCGGCCGAGTGGATCCTGTACAGCTTTACTATCTAATGAGCCGCGGTATTTCCAAGTTTGAAGCAGAACGCCTCATTATTCATGGATTCCTTGCTCCCGTTGTTAAACAGCTTCCTGTGGAAGCCGTTAAACGTCAACTAACCCAGGTAATTGAAAGGAAAGTATATTAATGGATATCAATGCGGTACGCAATGAATTCCCGATTCTTCATCAGGAAGTAAATGGCCATCCGCTTGTATATCTGGATTCATCCGCAACATCTCAAAAGCCGATTAAGGTCATTGAAAAACTTGATGAATATTATCGCGGATATAACTCAAATGTTCATAGAGGCGTTCACACGCTGGGAACATGGGCAACGGATGAGTATGAAGGTGCTCGTGAAAAGGTGAGAAGGTTTATTAATGCTTCCAGTACCCAGGAAGTAATCTTCACTCGCGGAACAACGACAGCCATTAATACCGTTGCGTCAAGTTATGGAAGAGCCAACCTCAAGGAGGGTGATGAAATTGTCATCACCCCAATGGAGCACCATAGTAATATCATTCCATGGCAGCAAGTGGCAAAAGAAACAGGGGCTGTTTTAAAATATATGCCTCTTCAGGCTAATGGAACGATTAACTTGGAAGATGCACGGGAAACAATTACTAAGAACACAAAAATTGTGGCTATCATGCATGTTTCCAACGTTCTTGGAACGATAAATCCAATAAAAGAACTAGCATCCATTGCTCATGAAAATGATGCGGTTATGTTAGTAGACGGTGCGCAGAGTGCACCGCACATGAAAATTGATGTTCAAGATTTGGATGCAGATTTTTATGCTTTTTCCGGCCACAAGATGTGTGGACCAACTGGAATTGGAGTTCTTTATGGTAAAAAAGCTCTCCTTAAAAATATGGAACCTGCTGAATTCGGGGGAGAAATGATTGATTTCGTAAATTGGTACGATTCAACGTGGAAAGACTTGCCTTGGAAATTTGAAGCAGGCACTCCCATTATTGCTGGAGCCGTTGGTTTAGGAGCCGCGATCGACTTTTTGAATGAAGTCGGTCTGGACGAAATCAAAAAACATGAACAAAAATTGGCTGCTTATGCGCAAGATAGAATGCAGCAAGTGGAAGGTATGACGATTTACGGACCGAAAGAACGAGCAGGTCTTGTTACGTTTAACCTCTCTGATGTTCACCCTCACGATTTAGCGACCGTTTTGGATGCTGAAGGAATTGCCGTTCGTGCAGGTCATCACTGCGCTCAGCCTTTAATGAGATGGCTTGAAGTGTCAGCAACGGCGCGCGCCAGCTTTTATCTGTACAATACAGAAGAAGAAATTGATAAACTTGTTGAAGGATTACAAACAACAAAGGAGTATTTTGGCGATGTCTTTTAACAATTTAGATACACTTTATCGCCAGGTCATTATGGATCACTATAAAAACCCGCGTAATCGAGGGGCGATTGAAGGAGATCATATGACAGTGGATATGAATAATCCGACCTGTGGTGATCGCATACAACTTCAATTGCAAGTAGAGGATAATCTGGTTAAAGATGCCAAGTTTGATGGCGAAGGATGCTCCATCAGCATGTCCTCTGCTTCCATGATGACTCAGGCAATCAAAGGAAAACCCGTGGAAAAAGCGCTTAAGATGTCTGAACTCTTTTCAGAGCTCATGCAAGGAAATGAAGTGGACACTGACGAGCTTGACCTTGGAGATATAGAAGCATTACAGGGAGTTTCTAAGTTCCCAGCACGTATCAAATGCGCTACATTAGCCTGGAAGGCTATGGAGAAAGGCGTAGATGAAGAAAAGCAGGATTAAGCTTTTGTCAATACCAAAAGGAGGTATATAATCATGGCTAAAGAAGCACCAGAAGTTGGAGAGTATCAATATGGATTCCATGAAAAAGACATTTCTATTTTCCGTACCCAAAAAGGTTTAACGAAGGAAGTCGTGGAACAAATCTCCAATTATAAACAAGAGCCTCAGTGGATGCTTGATTTCCGCCTGAAAGCTTTAGAACAGTTTTATAAAATGCCTATGCCGCAATGGGGCGGAGACTTATCAGAATTGAATTTCGATGATATCACTTACTACGTGAAACCATCTGAACGTTCTGAACGTTCCTGGGACGAAGTTCCTGAAGAAATTAAAAATACGTTTGATCGTTTAGGTATTCCAGAAGCTGAGCAGAAATATCTTTCAGGTGTATCAGCTCAGTATGAATCAGAAGTGGTTTATCATAATATGGAAAAAGATCTTGAAGATCTGGGTGTTATATTTAAAGATACAGACTCCGCTCTTAAAGAGAACGAAGATCTTTTCAGAGAATATTTCGGTAAAGTGATTCCACCATCTGATAATAAGTTTTCTGCACTAAACTCTGCGGTTTGGTCTGGCGGATCATTCATTTATGTTCCTAAAGATACAAAAGTAGAGACACCATTGCAGGCTTATTTCCGAATTAACTCAGAAAACATGGGTCAATTCGAACGGACATTGATTATCGCAGATGAAGGTTCTTCTGTTCACTATGTGGAGGGATGTACAGCACCTACCTATTCATCCAGTTCACTTCATAGTGCGGTTGTAGAAATCTTTGTTAAAGATAATGCTTACTGCCGTTATACAACGATTCAAAACTGGGCGAATAATGTTTATAACCTAGTTACAAAACGTGCAGTAGCTGATTCCAATGCGACAATGGAATGGGTGGATGGAAACCTTGGTTCTAAGCTAACCATGAAATACCCAGCCGTTATCCTTAAAGGTGAAGGCGCGCGCGGAATGACTCTTTCCATTGCCCTTGCCGGAAAAGGACAGCATCAGGATGCCGGCGCGAAAATGCACCATCTTGCCCCTAATACGTCTTCTACGATCGTTTCGAAATCGATTTCGAAACATGGAGGTAAAGTTACGTATCGCGGGATTGTCCAATTTGGTCGTAAAGCCGAAGGTGCACGTTCGAACGTAGAATGTGACACGTTAATTATGGATAACGAATCTACTTCAGATACCATTCCTTATAATGAGATCATGAACGAAAATATCTCTTTGGAACACGAAGCCAAAGTTTCTAAAGTATCTGAAGAACAACTATTCTATCTTATGAGCCGCGGTATTTCTGAAGAAGAAGCAACTGAAATGATCGTAATGGGCTTCATTGAACCATTCACGAAAGAACTGCCAATGGAATATGCCGTAGAAATGAACCGTCTAATTAAATTCGAAATGGAAGGTTCTATCGGTTAATTCAATTTAATTCTTACACTGAAAGTACAGGTGGTTTCTCCACCTGTACTTTTTTATGCAATACATTTATGCGTTTTAACCAGGACTGATATTTTTAATTCTTAACATAGGCTAGATGTTTTAAGAATAGAAAACATGATACTATAATATTATCTATAGAGATAAAGGATGTTTTAAAATGGTCATCCTCATGTTTATGATCGGTTTAGTAACAGCATTAGTTGGAAGCATCGCGGGTTTAGGCGGCGGTGTTATTTTAGTACCTGTATTACTATTTTTAGGAGATAAGCTAAGTACTTTCGACTGGGTAAGCCCGCAGTCAATAGTTGGAATTTCGCTGGTGGTCATGATATTTACAGGAATGTCCTCTGCTCTTTCCTATTTGAAGCATGACCGTGTAGATAAAAAAATCGGATATGTTTTTCTAATAGGAAGTGTTCCTGGGGGAATTATAGGCTCGTGGTTAAATCAATTTTTTAAAACTGATATGTTTTCTTTATTGTTTGGCTGCATTATGATTGTAGTTTCTTTACTGTTTTTTATACCGAGGAAAACTCCAGGGACCTATTTGTTTAATAAAGGTCTCAAAAGAGAGAAGGTTATTGAAGGAACAACTTATACTTATCAGATGCCGATTGCTTTAGGTCTTATTCTATCCCTTGGAGTGGGAATGCTGTCGGGGTTGCTCGGCATTGGCGGGGGCTCTCTAATGGTGCCTGCGATGATTTTATTGTTCAATATACCCGCCCACATTGCAACGGCTACTTCGATGTTCATGATTTTCTTTGCGAGCATCTCAAGCTCGGCTACTCATATCTTTCTAGGTCACGTCGAATGGGCTTATACACTCTATTTTATTCCAGGGGCATACTTGGGAGGAACGCTCGGGGCTCGTTTTAACCGACTTCTAAAAGGACAAGCTGTCGAATGGTTTCTAAGGGTATTATTGATCTTAATCGGTATCCGTTTAATATGGCAAGGAATTGGATAAGGAGACTGATGATGAAGGAAAAATTATTTTTTTATTATACAAGTGATTTACATAGTCATTTTGAGAATTGGCCCCAAATCGTCGGCTACTTTAAAAGGAAGAAAGATCAGCACAACCGGAAAGGTGAGAACTTCTGGTTAATGGACAACGGAGACCATGTGGATCGATTTCATCCGATAGCGGAAGGGTTAATGGGAAAAGGTAACGTGGAACTTTTGAATCAAGCTGGCTATCATCTCGCGAATTTAGGGAATAATGAAGGAATCACGCTTTCGAGTGAGGATCTTTATACCCTTTATGATAAGGCGAATTTTGAAGTGATCTGTGCGAATCTCAGTTACGGTGAGGGAGACCAGCCTAAATGGCTGAAGTCACACGATATTCTAATCTCTAATAAGGGAACAAAGATTGGGCTGATTGGATTGACAGCTCCTTTTAAAACATTTTATAAACAGCTTGGCTGGCAAGTTGAATCTCCTTATGATGCATTGGATGAGTTGTTAAATGAGGTCCGTGAACAATCGGATATTGTGATCCTTCTTTCTCATTTAGGTATTAATGATGATGAAGAAATTGCACGTCGATATGAAGGGATAGATGTCATTGTTGGCGGCCACACTCACCACTTATTCCAGAATGGTGAATATACGGAGAATTCGCTTTTAACAGCTGCCGGAAAACATGGCACTCATCTGGGAGAAATTCTATTAGAATGGGATACCGAACAAAGAAAATTAATGAAAAAAGAAGCATACGCGATTCCCACTGAGAATTTACGCAAAGATGAGAAAGTCACACAGGATGTACAGGTGATGAGGGAAAGAGCCATAGACCTCTTACAAACTCCCATAACGAAGTTAACTAAGCCCTTATATATAGGCTGGTTTCAAGAGACTTCTTTAATGTCCAGACTTACCATAGAACTACAGAAGTGGACAAATTCAGACGTGGCTATGCTGAATGCGGGTATTTTATTAGATCATTTAAGAGAAGGGGAAGTAACTTATCAAGATGTGCACCGGATCTGTCCTCACCCCATGAACCCTTGTAAAGTAGAATTGAAAGGGGATGAACTACTGGAAGTTATCCGGGTAGCTCATACAAGAAAGTTAACTGAAATCCGCTTGAAAGGATTTGGCTTTCGTGGAGAAGTAATCGGAAAAATGGTTTTTGCAGGCGTGGAAATTGAAACGAAAGAGTCGCAGGATGGTGAAGAACGCGTAGTAAGAGTCACGAAAAATGGCATTCCTATTGATCAGGAGAAATCCTATACTCTCTCAACCGCTGATACATTCACATTTGGCAGGCTGTTTCCTGAAATTGCTTATGCACCCAATAAGTCTTATTATATGCCTGAGTTACTCCGGGATTTACTATCGGAAGCTCTAAAAACATATGAATAGTAGGTCTATCCCTTTATATAGGGGGCCAAGAATCAAAGTTATCATTATTTCTATGCCTAAATCTCTTCTGGACTACATATAGTTAGTTCAGGAGGGGTTGTTTTAATGGGGAAAACTAAAGTTACAAATGGGCCCTCAATTGGGAAAAGAATCGTTTTGACGTTCTTGTTTTTTTTACTATTCACTGCTTTGAGCCTCTGGCTAATTAACCGGGGAATTACTCCGGCACTCATTGGTATAGCTGAAACAAAAACCCAGCAATTGGCAAGAGATGCAATCAATGAAGCCGTCAATAAACAAATAGCGGAAGACCTACAATTTAATGATTTAGTTAAAATGGAAAAAGATGATAAGGGAAATGTCGTTTATATGGGCTGGAATTCAGTTGTTGTGAACAGGGTGCTGAGAAATACTACGTACCGTGTCCAAAACTTTCTAAAAAGAATGGAACTAAACGAATTACCAATGGAAGATACAACACTTGAGCCTGACATTGATCCTAATATGACCCAGGAGGAACTAGGTGAACAGCCCGCAACATTAATTGAGATTCCGGTCGGACAGGCGACGAATAATTCGCTTCTCGCTAACCTGGGTCCTAAAGTACCGGTTCAATTACGAGTGATTGGGGATGTACAGTCAAACTTCCAAAGTGAAATTACAGAGTACGGTATTAATGCAGCATTATTTCAATTATCTATTCATATTGAGGTAAACGTAAGGATTGTTATTCCTTTCTCCACTGAAACGACAACCGTTGCGACAGATATTCCTATAGACACAGCTACTATTTTAGGAGAAGTTCCTGACTTCTATGGTGGTCAAGGAGAAGCCCCAGACAAATCACCATCTTTTTCCTTTCCGATGGATGCCTTGCAATAATGTAACTATACTGATAGAATTGCATGGAAATAAATATGCGTGACCTTATCAGATCGGTGAGGTAGAGGTGCAGACGTCATTAGTAATCAATGGGAGCCAGGCAAGCTAGGATCATTGATGAAAGGGATGAGTTTCTGCCGAAGTGTACGATAGTGTTGTCAGACTATCCTATGCTGGTGTATATCTGAAGAAGAGACACACTGTCATGCATGCTCTTTTGGGTGCATGGGGCGCTACTGATCGAAATGGAGGATAATCAAGTTGCTACAGGCAATGATAGGTTATTTTCTACTATCATTGTCTTTTTTTATTCCTCATTTTTATAGGCAGTAGCCTTCCTACTCCCGTTTACATCAAAAGATTTACGGAGGGAATGTCATGGAAGGAACGATTTATTCATTAATTCCGGCAGTATTAATGCTGGTCCTTGTCTTGGTAACAAGAAGAGTAATTCTATCACTTGGTATAGGGATTATTATCGGAGCATTTATGCTTACGGGAATTGATCTCAAAGAAGGTTTAGTATTAATCTGGTCGTTATTTTCGACTATTTTCGTAAGTGAAGGAGCTCTCAATACTGGGAACCTTTATCTGTTATCATTCTTATTTTTATTAGGGATCACTACAGCCTTTATGACTGCCTCGGGGGGAAGTAAGGCCTTCGGAAAATGGGCTGTTGAGAAAATCCGCACAAGAAAAGGGGCAAAACTGCTTCCGGCTGTGTTAGGTATTATCATTTTTATTGATGATTATTTTAACGCGTTAGCTGTTGGTCAGGTGGCCAGACCTGTAACAGACCGTTACAAAATATCAAGGGCTAAGCTTGCCTATTACATTGATTCTACATCTGCTCCCATTACCGTTATTTCTCCGATATCGAGTTGGGGTGCTTATATCATTGGCACGATCGGAAGTATTTTAGCAGCTAATGAAATTTCTAACTATCAGGCATTGGAAGCCTTTATACTAATGATTCCAGCCAATTATTATGTGTTCGCTGCGCTACTTCTAGTCTTTCTCACTATCTTTTTGAAGCTCGACATTGGAGCTATGCGTACGCATGAGAAGAGAGCTTTAGATACTGGTCAGCTAACTAACCCCGAAGGAGATGTTCCAGGGGATTTAAATGATGAGTTTAAGCAGCATAACAATGGCAAAATTGCCCATCTAATCCTGCCAATTGGAGCGCTTGTGGCGGGGACAGTAGCGGCTATGGTATTCACAGGTATTCGAAATACGGAGGGTGCCGTAGATCTGCTTGCGATTTTTGCAAATACCAATGTGAATATTTCCTTATTTATAGGAGGACTAGCAGCCGTTGTTACGGCAGGTGTTTTATATGCAGGACAGCCTGGACCAAAGTCGGGAGCACCGCTTGTATTCTGGGAAGGAATTAAAGCCATGCTCCCCGCCATTTATATATTAGTTTTTGCGTGGATGATTGGAGATATTATCAGTCAGTTGCAAACAGGTGAATATTTAGCTCAGCAGTTCCGCCAGGCGGATATTAATGTTGCTTACCTGCCCTTGCTTATTTTTATCATTTCCGGATTCATGGCACTTTCCACGGGAACTTCCTGGGGAACCTTTGGAATCATGCTTCCGATAGCAGGGGAGATAGCAGCTGTTACGGAGCCGGCCATGATTCTGCCTGCTCTATCAGCTGTACTGGCTGGTTCTGTATTTGGAGACCATTGTTCGCCTATTTCAGATACAACAATATTATCCTCTACAGGGGCAGGTGCAAACCATATCGACCACGTACTCACACAGCTTCCTTATGCAGGTATAGCTGCTGTAGCGGCCTCGATTGGATATATTCTTCTTGGCCTAACAGGTCAAGTGTGGATTCCACTGTTAGCAACCCTGGCTGTTGTGGTGCTTATAGGTATATTGATTCATTCCTTAACATCCTCAGTTGAGAAGAAATAAACGTTATAATTATCCTAAGGATAGAGACCTTTCAAGGTCTCTATCCTTTTTTTGTTATTTTTGTTAAATTCTAAATATTTTAAAATAACTTTGACAACCCCTAAACGGATGGTTATAATTTAAGCAGAAATAATCAGAAAAAAATAAAAATTTTGAAACATCCTCTCATTCCTGATTTAGGGTTAAATGAGGGGTTATATAAATAAAAGGGGGCCTTTCACATGGAAAATCGTGCACAATGGGGGACGCGAGTTGGTTTCCTGCTAGCTGCTATGGGGTCAGCTATCGGGCTTGGTAACATCTGGCGTTTTCCTGCCACTGCTTACGACAGCGGCGGAGGAGCATTTATCGTACCTTATCTATTTGCTTTACTTACAGCAGGTATTCCGCTTTTAATCATGGAATATACCATCGGTCATAAATACCGTGGGTCTGCACCAAAGTCTTTCGGGAGAATTAAAAAGGGCTTTGAATGGATGGGATGGTGGCAAGTTGCCATATCATTTGTTATTTCTACTTATTATGCTGTTATTATTGCCTGGGCAATTATGTATGCTTTTTATTCTTTCAACTTATCTTGGGGCGATGACCCAACAGCATTTTTCGTAGGAGATTTTCTGGAGCTGGCCGATGCCGGGGTTATTGGCGGACTTGTTCCGAAAGTACTCCTGCCTTTGCTTGCCGTTTGGGTAATTACTTTAGGGTTTTTAGCGCGAGGAGTTAAAAAAGGGATTGAAGTAGCTAATAAAATCTTCATTCCTCTACTTGTCGTCTTATTCTTAATTATAGTCGTCAGAGCAGTGACGCTTGAAGGAGCTGCTGATGGTCTATCAGCATTCTTTACGCCGGAATGGAGCAGGATAGCAGATCCTAACGTATGGGTGGCAGCATACGGACAAATCTTCTTCAGTTTATCAATTGCCTTTGCCATCATGGTAACTTATTCTTCTTATCTGCCGAAGAAGTCAGACATTACGAACAATGCCTTTATAACCGGGTTTGCTAACTCGTCATTTGAAATTTTAGCTGGTATTGGTGTGTTTGCAGCCGTAGGATTTATGGCATTCCAATATGATACATCTGTAAGTCAACTGGCTGCTGAACGTGGAGTCGGGGGGATTGGACTAGCATTTATGGTATTCCCTGAAATTGTTAGCCAAATTCCGGGAATACCTGGACTGTTTGGATTCTTATTCTTTGCTTCCCTTGTTCTTGCCGGTCTCTCTTCCTTAATTTCCATTACAGAAACGTATGTAGCAGCTGTATCGGAGAAATTTAATGTGTCCCGTATTAAAGCTGTACTCTTAGGAGGCGGTCTGTCAGCAGTTATTTCCCTTCTTTACGCTACAAGAGGCGGACTAAGCATTCTGGATACGGTCGATCATTTCATCAACACGTTTGGAGTGGCATTATCGGGTCTCGTAGAGATTGTGGCGCTTGCATGGCTGGCACGCAGTATTAAAGGTCTGAAAGAACATGCGAACCAAACTTCTGATATTATGCTGGGCAACTGGTGGGTAGTTTGTCTACAGGTTATTACACCTATTGTCCTTGGATACATGATGATTCAGAATCTTATTCTTGAGTTGTCATCTGCGTATGAAGGCTACCCTGTGACTTTATTAGTTGTTGGTGGCTGGTTAGTGGCTATTGCAGCTATTGTTATAGGCGTTCTTTTCTCAATGAAGAAATGGCCGCACAATGAGTTAGAATTCAATGAAGATGAAGACTCGAAGGGGAGTGCTAGATAATGGCGATTATTATGTTTATTATCACCATAGGAATTATATGGGGCGGACTTGCGCTCAGCATTACCCACGCGGTCCGAAAATCAAAAAGTTAAAATAATAAAAACCGGAATGGTGAATTCAATCACCATTCCGGTTTTTTTAGTTGACCATACGCTCCCATTTTTTTAGAAATGGATATGGATCGAACGCCCATTCATTTTTACCGTTATCCTGGTACATACCGTAGTGTAAGTGTGGAGGGAATTTACCCGAAGTTCCTGGTGGCCCATAACCGGAAGCTCCGACGGATCCTATTACGTCTCCTGGCTGTACCACGTCTCCCACTTCGATATTATCTGCAAATCCGTTTAGATGTGCATAATAGTGATAAATGTTGTAAATATCACGAATACCCACTCGCCAGCCCCCAAATTTGTTCCAGCCCTTCATTTCAATTACACCATAAGTGGTGGACTTGACAGGTACTCCATAATTAGCAAAGATATCCGTACCTTCATGAATGCGTCGTCCCCCAAAACCACGGGCATCACCCCAGGTGCTCCTATAGCTGTAATTGGCTTCTGTTGGTACGGGAAAGTCTCTTTTTGTCAAAGAGACTGTCTGGAATTTTTTGAATACTTCCGCAGTATTCATAATGGTTTGCACGGTTAAATCACGCTTATAGTAGTTGAATAAAGCAATTTTAATATCATCTTCTGAGGTACCATAAGATTGAATGTATTGTCCAATGGTCCAAAGGACATCTTCATCATTTTCAATTTCTGCTTTGTTATCGCCATTGCCGTCAGCCCCCCACCCATTGGGAAAGAAATCCACAGGCATTTCGCCTGCGCTCCCTGTCCAAAAAAAGGGTTCAGGTTTAATAGCTGTGACCCGTCCTTCTTTAGGATCATCATGGACCTGGCGTTCATATTGATCAACAGCCGCAAGGTACTCCCATGGAATATTTGTAAGAGCTTCTGTTTTTTTATACAAGGCCATTCTTGCCTGACTTTCCTGATCTGCGTATATATGTTCACTTCCAAAGCTCATCAATACAAAAAAGATAAGCGATATACCTAAACATTTCATTAATATTCACCTACGATGGTTTTTGATACTGTTAGCATGAACTACATGCTTAATGTTATGTTTGGAAATGAAAGGCAGATTAGATTATCAGGTCTCTGTACCAGGTCTATCATCAGGCCCCATATTTGGACCTTCACTGGGCTGGTCGCTGTCATTTTCAGGTACTTTACCTTGCGGAGATTTCTTCATTTTCTTAATAATACTGTCGATCACTTCCGTATATTGTTCATCATATACAGTGGAAGTACTTACACTTTGGATGTCTCCAAATGAAGCTGGGTTATCGGATACAAAAACGTGGTAAAAGCTTGGTACTAACGAATAAGCAGTCTTTTGAACCATATCAGCTGCTTGCTCTCGGTCGTGATTATTGGGAGGCTGGTAAGCGACGAGAATTTCGTTATCTGTAACTAAAGTAGCAACATCTTCAAATCCATCATATCGCAGAATCATTCTTGTAATCATGTCAGCCATTTGTTCACGATTAACTTTAATATCTCGATTTTTTTCAGCTTCCTGATCCAATTGGTCTTTCTTAAATCTTACATATCCCACTTGCCCTTCAAGAGGCTGATTATTGTAATTATCCATAGCGTTTCCGTTTAGAGTATCTCCATCACGTGTTTCTTCTTCTCGGTCTGTTGTTTCGTTACAGCCTGCGATCATAATCAGACAGGCTAATAAAATAGGTAAAATGGTTAGCTTTTTCACTTCTGTTCCTCCTTATTAATCGGTTTCACTTAGGTTGAACTTTTTTTTATGAATCATACTTATTTTGTAAAGTTGTATTTCCGCGTTATTCGGGAAATATGATACACTTATGTCAGGATAGAGGTGATAGACGTGGTAGAAATTTCAGGTAAGAACTTTGAAATCGTAGAGAATCATCGAGATGCCTTTCAACAGGAAGATGTAGAAGGAAGATTTAGCGATATATTAAGTAAATATGATTTTATAGTTGGCGACTGGGGATATGGTCAGCTTCGTCTTAAAGGTTTTTTTGATGATCAAAACCCAAAAGCCACATTCGATACAAAAATTAGTACGCTTGAAGATTATTTGTATGAGTACTGCAACTTTGGCTGTGCCTATTTTGTGTTGAAGCGTGTACATCAGTAAAACCGGCGGGCCTAAGGCCCGTCGGTTTTTTGTGGTAAGAAAAAGTGATTTATTCGGATTCTTCTTCTGAAGGTTTTATATCCCGGTTTTTCTCGTCATGAATAGGATGGGCGCCATCCTCTTGACGTTGAAGGTCTTGGTGCAATGCCTTATATTCATAGTTGAACGCGCTGTAGTAACGCTGTTGTTCTGTCCAGGGAGCACTCTTCTCATTGGAAACAGGTTTATCTTTATTTCTTGGGGCACCATAAGGTCCCTCAGGAAGTTGTTCAGGCGTTAAATAATTACGCTGCGCCTCTACATTAGCAAAATCAGAATAAAGCTTTTTATCTTTTCTGCTCATAAAAAAACCTCCCTTGGCTCTTAGTTTTTCCAGGGGAGGTTTCTTTATTCAAAGGAGATCGGGAAGATAGTTCCTTAACTCTTCAGCTTCAATAGCACTTAATTGGAACAAATGTTCCAAATGACCATCTTTCCTAATTGTTTCAAGATCCAACAATGCTTGACGATTTTTGTGAAGGTTAATAACCATCGTCTGGTTATTAAAATGAGCAGCTTTCATTAAAGCAAGCTCGAAACGATGGCTCCCGGCTGTAAAGCATACAAACCGGGTGCTAGTCTCCTGAGTAAAGTCCTCTAGGAGAGGTCTTTGAGCCATGAAATTTCAACTCCTATTCTTCATTCATTACTAAATGGGGCTTATAATCCAAATGATGGTGAGCTTTAATAAATCGCACGGTTCTAGTTTTAGCCCGCATGACAATTGAATCTGTTTGGGCCAGGTCACCACCTAAGAATTTTACTCCATCCAACAGTTCTCCTTCGGTCACACCGGTTGCTGCGAAGATCGCATCATCACTTTTCACCAGATGATCGAGCGTCAAGTGTTGTAAGGGGTCTTCCAGTCCCATTTGGCGACAACGTTCTATTTCTTCTTCATCTTGCGGAGCAAGCCTGGCCTGCATATCTCCACCTAAACTTTTAATAGCTGCAGCCGAGATGACACCTTCGGGGGCACCGCCTTTCCCTACGAAAAGATCTACTCCTGTTTCCGGGAGGCAGGTGGCAATGGAAGCACCTACATCTCCATCACCAAACAATTTTACACGGGCACCCTTTTTGATAACACGATCAATAATATCCTGGTGGCGATCACGTTCTTGAATGATAACCGTTAAATCCCGGACACGTTTATTATTCGCGCGGGCCACAATATCGATCGTGCGTTCAATAGGATCATCTATATGGATGAGACCTTTAGCGTACTTTCCTACAGCAATCTTGTCCATATACATATCGGGAGCATGAAGCAGAGCCCCACGTTCTGCTGCAGCTATAACAGCAACAGCATTATTATGCCCTTTTGACACAATATTAGTACCTTCTAAAGGGTCAACAGCAATATCCACGGAAGGTCCTGTTTTATTTCCCAATTCTTCACCGATATAAAGCATTGGGGCTTCGTCTAGTTCACCTTCCCCAATTACAACGACCCCTTCCATTGATACGGAATCAAACATCGTTCTCATGGCAGTAGTTGCTGCATCATCAGCACTCATTTTATCGCCTCTGCCCATCCATTGAGCTGAGGCAACAGCTGCAGCTTCCGTTACTCTCACCAATTCCAGTGCTAATTCTCTATCCATATATTCTCCCCCGATTCATGTTAAAATTAGTATACACTAATAAAAAGTTGCGTAAGTAATATCACCTTTTTTTAATTAAAACCATGCATTATGTTATCATATTTAAGAGATTTGTGTGAAAAAAGTTTTTGTGCGGAGGTATTAGGATGTATTTTGTAAATCGTGAAAAGATTGAAGAGATTTTAACGTATATGGAAAAAATCTTAGATGAATATTCAAAGTCATCGTACCATTCATTTTCAGATAAGCTTGCGATTGAACGTCTCACTCATATTAGTATTGAAGCTATTATAGATGTAGGTAATATGATGATTGACGGCTTTATTATGCGAGATCCAGGGAGTTATGAGGATATAATTGACATTCTTACTGATGAACAAGTACTGCCTGAAGAAGAACAGGAAGGGTACAAACAATTGATTGGTATTAGAAAAATGATTGTCCAGAATTATACGGCAGTTGATCACCATACTATTAAGGACATTTGGAGCCGTCAGTTTAATGAAATCCAAAGATTCCCTGATCGTATACGATATTACTTAAATCATGAATTGGGCCCCGTATCAGCATTTTCCAACGACAATAAATAGTCATTAGATCAATAATCATGATAAAATAGTCGCGTGTATAACGCGATTTTTTATTTGGTTATTAGCCAATGGTGTTAGTGCGTAGGCTTTGTTAATGAAGATGATGGTGCATGTGAGTCTTATTAAACTAAAGGGCCGTTATCTGTAAGACTCAGTTTCGAGATATCTTTGGTCCGTTGCTTAATATAGAGAGGGGCTGGCTACGGAAACAACTCGCTTTCCTGCGGGGGAACTGGCAAGCCTCCTCGGTCGCTGTCACTCCCTGTGGGGTCTCGCCTAGCTCCTTCTCCCGCGGGAGTCTCGTCGTTTCCTTCGCCACCCAGCCAATATCGGATAAAACGGCCCCTTCTATAAGAGAAGTAAGCGTCCTGAATCAGTCTTACATGCTTATATAGCGGGGTTTATACACTTGAATACGCTAGATATTCAGCTTCGCTATCAGGTTAATTATCTTTATTTAGCAGGCATCTTCGAAGAGGATTTCGAGCTCCAAATTTCGCAAGGTCCGGAGGGGGACGATGAAGACTCCTGTGGGATGAACATGATCGGTAAGATCCCGGAAGGCGAAGCCTGAGGAAGCTTACCACATGGGATGTTC